>JAQVID010000362.1 GCA_028695865.1 Thermoguttaceae bacterium
AGTACGATCACCGGTGGCGGAGTCGGGGGCGGCGGTGCCGCTCTTGGCGGTGCTGTTTATGTTGAGGAAGGGGCCAAACTTACGGTTTCTTATACAACGTCGACGACCATTTCAGGAAATGCTGTTGCCGGTGGCGCCGCGGGCGTTGTTCAAGGTACGACCTATAGTGGTACGGCTCAAGCGGGCGACGGAGTCGGCAGCGGCTTCTTTCTTAAAGACGATGTGACCCTGGATATCGGTGCGGGCGCGACACTTACAATTGCCGATTCGCTCGGCGGTTATGCCGGATCGGTCAAGAACGCGACGGACATTCAAAAGGGCGGAATCATCAAGACGGGTGAAGGAACGCTTTCGCTCACAGGATCGTCGTCTTATACGGGCGACACGGTTGTACAGGCTGGTATTCTGGAAGCAGGCGTTACAGACGCGATTAGCAAATATTCGAGTTTGCGATTGGATGAAGGATTCGTTGTGCTCAAATCGAATCAGTCGGTGGTCAATCTCTATTCAGGGGAAAATGCTCCGGGCGGTCTGCTCGACTTGGGGGGTAATACGCTTGAAATCAGCTATGGTTCAACCGAAGGCAATCAGACCTTTTCCGGACAGATCATCTCCAATTGGTCCACGCTGGAAACGGACTCCGGCAATACGGTTTCGACGGGTGGTGTTCTTTCCAAAACCGGAACAGGTATTCTGCGTCTGGGGGGCGATTCGCGCGGTACGGCTCTGAAAGATACTGTTGCTCCGGATTCCACAACCTTTACCAATAATTTTTTGACCTATTTGTACGATGGAACGGTTGTCGCGGAAAACGATGGCGCCTTTGGCGATGGGATGATCGTTTATCGTCGAACCAATACAGCGGACGCGACCAAGGCCCTTGTCTTTGGCGACAACGTTGACAAAATCGCCAATACAATTTATCTTTACGACAGTACGGTTCCTATGCGTATCGGCTTTGAGTCAAATGATTCGAATGCCAGTGTGGAATTGGCCGGGCGGCTTATGGGTTATTCGAGCACAAACGGCGCTATGTACTTCGATTTCAATGACGCCGGGCAAACCGTTCAACTGACCAACACGGGAATCAACGCGTCAACGGGCAAAATCGATACCAGCCTGGTCAATACCATTACCGAATATTACATTAAAAAGGGAACGCTTGAAGTGCTGGTCGCCAAAGACGCGGATACAACAAGCGAAAATTGGTACTCCGGTTTGGGGCTTGCGAGTACTTCTTACGTTGTGAACGGCGGCGAAGGAACCTTGCGAATTACAGGCGACAGTTCCGCCGATTATCTGGTATTCATGAACTCAATTGGTCTGGATTCCGGACTCATGACCGTAACAAACGCCAATGCCGGTCAAACACTCGTCATGGCCAATACCATTGCGGGTCAAGGCGGGATCAATGTGAACATGCTCGAAGCAACCGACGTTCTTCGACTCGAAGGAACCATAACATACACCGGGCAAACCCTGATTACCCGCGGTGTACTTGACGTTTCCAATGTGAATGGAACGGCGACTTCCGTCAGTTTGGGAGGACTCTCCACTGCCGATAGCACCGGAATTCTTGTCGCGGGCGAAAAAGACATTATCTACAACAGTGCCGATGATTATTCGTTTTCCGGTATCATCACCAAGACGCTTGATCCGGCAGCCCCGGGAGCGGATGGGGTTACCTTGAAGAAGCAAGGGACCGGAACCTGGACATTATCACTGGCTTCGGGCAGCAACGTTTCGAGTGTCGCCATTGACGCCGGAACACTTGCTTTGACCGACAGTTCACTTCAACACACGCTTGTCCGACTCAATAAAGGCGGTACGCTCGCCACGGACGGAACGGTTGAACTTGACAATTTCGACGGATCAGTTACCGGCTCGACGCTTTACCTCAAGCAGGCAAGCGAACTGATTCTCACTTCCGAAAATACGATTTCCACGATTGCCGCGTCACTGACCGGTCAAGGTTCCCTGCAATTGCAAAATACACTTGACGCCAACGCCAACATCAAGCCGTGGATTCTTTCGGGCGACAATACCAGTTTCGCCGGAGAAATTCTCGTCGATCCGGATGCCGTGCTTCAAATCGCGTCTACCGGCGGATTGGGCGAGAACATGACCGTTTTTCTTGACAATCGGGCGACACTGGACGTTCAGCAGAGCACAACACTCGGACAGCTTTTGATTGAAGATTTGTCGGAAATCACGGTTGCCCAGAACAAAACATTAACGCTCAAGAATTTGGATCACGCTTCGGATTCGACGGGCAATCTCAGTTTATCGGGAGCGGGAACCGTTGCCCTCACAGCCGCGGCCGCGTCCGATTATGTCGGAACGACAACGGTCAAAAATGGTACGCTCAAAATTTCGGGTGACAATACCAATACAACCTCCAGTGTTCGCGGTGTTACCCGTTTGGAGGAAGGAACTCTTTTACTTGATTATACCAAAGTCGCCATTCCGACCGGTACAACGCCCACCGTTTTCAATTCGCTTTGGGGACAAGAGACCATTCAAGTCGGCAAAGGCAATTCGGCCGTCGGTGTTACAGGCGGAAAGCATGTCGTTGATTTGACGAATCGTATCGAATTTGATAATACGGCCGATGACCAGGGGAATCCGGTTATTCCGACACTTGCCTTGTATTCGGATATATCATCGTTTTCATTCTCGGGTGAAATCAGCGGACAAGGCAACCTGCGCAAAACGGGTGCCGGAACGCTTATCGTCAATGGAACAATCGCGACGGGAAGCAGTGTCGATACCATGGATATCATGGCCGGAACCGTTCAAATGGGATACGTTGAAAACGATGTCATGACCGTCTCGAACATGTTTGCCGATACCGATGTTACTGTTCGGTCGGGTGCCACGCTCACCGGCTACTCCAATGAAATTGGCTCGCTTGCGTTGTATGGCAATCTGGACACGCTTCGATATGATAATATTTCGCTCAAAGCGGGCAGTGGTGTCAATGCCTTGACCATGTATGCCGGAAGCCTCGTCAATATCTACATGCAAAACGCGACAAACTACACGAACTACTCGACGACCGATGGCAATATTCAAATCAACGGCGGAACGATTCATGTCGAGGTCGATCAAAACTACATTTCGAAAATCACCGTCGGAACAACTTTGGACGTTATGGAAACGACCAACGGAACACTTTCGGGCAATTTGTCCGGACTGGCTCTCACCGATAACGTGACCGGCAAGCGATTGGTTGCTTCGAACGTCGATAATACACTTCGCCTCAAGTTCGTCAATGTTGATTTTCGTGAGGATGCCCGAAGTACAAGCGGCATGTCGCTTGCCTCTTATTTGAACGCGGCAAGTGATCTTGGCTCACCTCAGGCGACCGGACTCTACAATCGACTTGAAAACGGCGTGGCCGTCAATTCGAATCTGCTCAATGAGTTGAGCGGCGAAATGCACCTAAGCGCCATGGGTGTCCAAATCAATACGCAAAACAGTATTCGTCAACTGCTCGGACAGAATGTTTTGGAAGACCATGTTACGCAGCAATCGGAAACCGTTCGCGGACAAAGCAGCCGGACCAATGGTCTGGCCGGGTGGACAGCCGCTTTTGGCGCCGGGGGTTCCGTTGATCAGCATGGCGGAGCAACGGGCTACGATTACGGGCTTTTGGGCGGAATCGTCGGAGCCGAAATCGGGCAGACCGGGACCCCGCGTTTGGGGCTCTTCTACGCCTATGCCGCGTCCAACGCCGACTCCGGAAACAATATGGGCAAGGTCGATATAGACGAGAACATTTTCGGCGGATATCTCCGTTGGGACGATCCTTTCGGCTATGGACTTGTGACCGGCAGCTTTGGCACCAGCGATTACGACTCGCACCGCGCCGCGCAGTTTGCCGATGGAACCGACTTCTTCGCGTCGAGTCGCTCCGGGTGGTCCGGTACTGTTTACGGCGAACGTGGTATCGCAATCAAAACCGGAATGGCGACGATTAAGCCGTACCTGGGACTCCAATACGCTCATCTGCAACAGGACGCGTTCGACGAAACCGCAAATTGGAGCCAACTCGGTCTGCACTACGACGAGGTCAAGTACAACAGTCTGCTTGGTATCATCGGACTGAAAGTCAATCGCGATTTCGGCATGAGCAATCAGTTCTCGCTCTTTGGCTATGCCAATTACACCCATGAATTTTTGGACGCGTTCGCCGAAGGCGATGCCTATATGACCGCGTTCTCCGGACAAGTTTCGCCGTTCCACATTCTGGGCAACGATCCGGGAACAGAGTGGTTCATGGCCGGAGGCGGGGGCCGATGGGAACTTGGTACAAGCTTTAGTCTTTTCGGCTCGGCCGACCTCCAGATGAGCAAGCAAACGACCATCGTTGGCGGAAACGCCGGCATGATGTATCGCTGGTAATAATCACATCGCCGGCAGAAACATATCACCGGCAGAAACACATCGCCGGCAGAATCACATCGCCGGCAGAAACACATTGCCGGCAGAATCACATCGCCGGCAGAATCACATCGCCGGCAGAATCACATCGCCGGCAGAAACATATCACCGGCAGAAACACATCGCCGGCAGAAACGCATCGCCGGCAGAATCATATCACCGGCAGAATCACATCGCCGGCAGAATCACGTCGCCGGCACAGTATA
>JAQVID010000363.1 GCA_028695865.1 Thermoguttaceae bacterium
TACAATCGTTTTGGACAAAACCGGTACCGTTACACGCGGGTGTCCGGAAGTCGTCGATCTTATTCCAATCAACACGAGTAACGAAGAACTCCTTGCTGTTGCCGGGGCACTGGAACGATTCTCGGAGCATCCGCTTTCCCGGGCCATACTCAAACGAGTCAACGAAGAAAATATTCCATTCAAAAGAGCAAGCGATTTTGAGTCTGTGCCGGGGCAAGGCATAGTCGCGATGCTCGATGGTCAAACATGCTGCGTTGGAAACGAAACCATGATGCTCAATCGACAAATTGATCTTGCCCCGGTGGAACAGATTGTACCTCAACTGGAACACGACGGCAAGACAGTTCTCTTTGTCTGGCTTTCCGGAAAATTGCTCGGCATGATCGCCGTAACCGATCCGATCAAACCGACCTCGGAACATATTGGCCGACTTTACAAAAAACGGGGAGTGCAGACCATTCTCCTTTCCGGCGACCGGGAAGGTGTGGCACAGGCGGTTGGTCGAGCGATTGAAGCCGATAAGGTTATTGCTCAGGTTCTGCCCAACGAAAAGGAGGAGGTTGTTCGTTCACTTCAAGCTGCGGGGCACGTCGTCGCAATGGTCGGAGACGGAATCAACGACGCGGCGGCGCTCGTTCGCGCTGATGTCGGGATGGCAATCGGCAACGGTACTGATATTGCCATTGATTCGGCCGATCTTGTATTGACGCGGAATAATTTGCAAGATGTACTTCACGCCATGGAACTTGGCCGCGACGTTGTTCGCAATATTCGTGAAAACCTCTTTTGGGCATTCATCTATAACTTGATTGGCATACCGCTTGCCGCTGGCCTGTTCTACAGTATTTGGGGCTGGCAACTCAGTCCAATCTGCGCGGCTGCCGCAATGGGGCTAAGTTCGCTTTGTGTTGTACTTAACGCGCTGCGAATAAAATAAAAAGATCGGAGCATTTTTTCTCGCGCAGGCAGCGATTAAGAGAGTAAAAGCAAAGTTTCGCGTTGGAGTCGTGGGCGCTTTCGCCCGCGGTGCCGGGGACTTTTCGTCCCGCGACGCGTAATGGATACGCGGGTTATTGGATACCATCGCTGCGAATATCCATAAAACCCGCGATTGCCGTACTTAACGATCGCCTGTTCTTAAAGGCGTCTCAATTTTGTTTTCCGGAAAAGCTTTGTCGTATTTCTGGCGGGGGATTCAAGAAGAGAACCCTGGTTTTACCCCAATCAAGTTTCAAATCGAACCGGGTTCCTTTTCCCATATCTTTATTGTCATAACAGTCTAACACTTCAGCCGTCTTCGGAAGTTGAAGTCGGACGGAATCGGTACCCGGCTTGGAACCGTGCAAAACAATCATTTTCTCGTTCGCGAACATAACGGGACCTTGATCGGTATAAATCGGAGCGCCGGCCGCTCTGGCCGCAATGTGTACAATTTCCTGACTCATGGCGGGGAAACCTAAAAAGATCGAATGACCGCCGCCCGGCATTGTCCGCATAACCATGGCAGGAGAGCCGTCCGCATATCGAACGAGTACTTCTTCCGGTTTTGCGTCTTCAACAGTAAAGACTTCGGGAATTCGGTCGAAATTGAAACAGCTTTTCTTCTGTCCCGGTTTCATATTCAGATAATGAGAAACAATGTAGGGATAATCGTAAGACTCATACTCTGTTTTCATGCCTGCTTTTTGTCCGACTTCGGTCAGGACGAGCGGTTTTTTGGGATTGGCGATTTTTTTGACCTTGAACGGCATGGCTTCGCTCATGTATTGAACGGACCCGCCTTCTTTTTCATCGAGCCAACCTGACGCAAACGCCCAAACGATCGTATCGGTTTCCGCCTTTTTTCGCAATGTTTTTCGTTCTTGGGCGTTCAGATTCCAGGCCGCGGAGAGTATATTTACTTTGGCGTTTGTGCGGCCGGCGATATAATCGCTGAGAATATATTGTCCGGAAGCAATACCTGCTCGCGAGAACATCCATCGGGCAAAAGATATGGTTTCGTATGTAAACCAGTGATTGGGAACAGTTAAAAGACTCTTGGTTCCGCAAAAAACGGCGACATCCGGCTGATACGCAACAGGATGATTCAAAAAGTATTGACTGATCGGTTGAATGGTCTTAAGGTTTTTCCAAATGCCTTCGTCGTTAAGCCAACCGGTTTTGTTGAGATCGACGTACCAGCATTCGTAGTTGCGAATGGCAAAGCCGGCCGTATTGCGCCGATGGGCCTCACATGTTTGGGCAAGGTCATGAATTGCGGTCAAAGGATGCTGATTTGCCCGACTCTTGCAACGATACGTTCGTAAATCGTCTTCGACGATAAATATTTTCTTGTGAAGGAGCATGGATTCGGCCGGAGTCATTTGAGCCGGATACCCGCCCAGATCGCGGTCACTATAGGCATAAGGCGCAGCATAGCCGTCGATATACGGCGAATCCAGCAGTGATTCAAGATCAAGATGACCTGTTACGGCGGAACCTTGAAGATAAGAACTGAACTGGAAATAATAGGCATAGAAAAAGGTCACGAGCCTTTTGAATTGACATGCTTCTTTCGATGTTTTTGCCATGCGGAAAATTGCGTGACTCATGGCCTTTTGCATGAATTCATTGTAATCGTTTAGATAATAATAAATTGGGTCTTTCGCGACATCCAACAGAACCTCTTCCTGCCCCTTGCGCCGCAATTCCAGCGAAGGAACGTCAATGTCGCCGAGCGTGAACTGATTGGTATGCCACGCTTTATGGAGAGCCTGCGTCGTTTTATATTTCTCTTTGAGCCAACGATTCCACTCAATCCGGTCGATGGGAGCAAAACCGGGAAACGCGTTACTGCCCACCACTCCCTGATAAAACCATTCCCAGGTATTTTGGGCACAAGGCTGATAACCGATGATATGCGGACCATACTTCTTTTCCAAATGCTCAATAGTCGCCTTAATATGACGACACGCGTCCTCCACGTAGAGCGGGGAAGAAATGGCAGCGGTTCGCTTTTTGTATTGCATATGCTCGTTGGCTCCAAGGAGGACTTCTTCGTGATCCTTGTTCTCATCGAGCCACCACTCGGGCGGGTCACAGCCAAACCAAAAGATGAACTGCGCGTTCGGATTCGTTTTCAAAACAAGGTCGATATCGGCGTCGAAATTGGTGAAATTGTATGCTTCGCCGGCCTTCGGCCATGGAAGTATTGCACTTAAAACGATCTGATCGAAACCGCTTTCTTTTGCCCATTTCGTTTGAAGTCTTAACGGATCGTTTCGATGATCCAGCATGGCACCGGCCAAACGATATGTGCTGTCCGGCTTATAAGCATTGATTCCGACGCGAATTTCGGAGGTTGCGTGGCACCACGCTTCCAAACGATAATGCATGCCTTTCTTTAAATCAAGGTCGTGCCGATGTTCCACCAAAAGATGCTGCGGCCACAGTTTATCGGCCGGATTATCCATTTTGAATTGCAGACATCCTGAACCGTTTTTGCCTTGGTCCGGAGCATACACAAGCGATCCGACCGGCTCTGTTTTCTTGTTGGAATACATGATCCATTCAGGCGAGAGTGACGCGGCATCGTTGAAATGACATGGTCCGAGAATTTTTCGCCCTGTTTCAACTTCTGTGATTGCAACATCATCCATAAAGAAGCTGATAGGATCTTTTTCAATTCCATCCGGCCTGGTCGCAAAGCTCAAGAGAAGAGTTCCTTTCCCTTGAACATCTTCGACACAAAGAAAAACTTCGGACAACTCCGCAGGCTTTTTATCGAAATGAAAAAACGATGGATTACTTCCACCGCGGAACAGTCGCAATGCGGTCGGAACACCATCGAGTGTAACGCGGGGCACTCCACCGATCATTTCGATTTTCGCCTGTTCGACGGACCAAAGACCGGATGTCGTGAGCAGCGTCAAGCACATTCCGACAAAAGTCGCGAAACAAAAAAAGTTGTTCCGTTTTGGTTTGTTGACTGTAGCATATTTCATTGCAAATACCTCTTGATACGACTGTTTATGGACTTTCGCGTTGATTTCGGCTTATTTCGCGAAATAATCAACGAAAAATCATGGACGACAGTTTTCCCCGGCCGCACAGGACCGCTATCGCCTACTTCAAGTATATCAAAGTGAAAACGGAATGTCAAGCATTTGACCCGGACAGAGGCAAAACAGCACGCGCCGCGATACAACTGATAAGCATAACGAAGAAGCATGACAGAAACAGATAATAATAAGCGACAAGCGATTCAAACCCGGGTCGGCACTCTCCGGGAACGGTACTCCCGGAAAAGCCGACACTTGTCTTGCATATCGATTATACTTCATTTGCGTAAAGGGCTTCGGCCAAATCTTTGATTTCCCGCAGGGCCAATTTTCCTGTTCCGAGCATGGGAATCTTATCGACTTTGCGGAAGTTGGAAGGAGCGGGTACCCAAATCTGGGGAAGTCCTGAATCCAGAAGAGCTTTGCAAACCTGCTCCGGTGTCAAGGGCATTTCCGTATACAGGACAACAATTTTCTCCCCTTTTTTCTCATCACTTACGGCCGTAACGACAACGCGAGCAGCACTGAAGGTGTCGGACGCGGTTTCTTCGGTTGGCGTGCTCGGTTGGGCCGGAATGTTGCTTTCGACTTTTTTGAAGATTTCTTCGAGT
>JAQVID010000364.1 GCA_028695865.1 Thermoguttaceae bacterium
CGAAGCCGTAATCAAGCCCGGTATCGAGTTCGTCACTCTCCGACAAAGAAGCAAAGCAACGATCCGTCTTGACCGCTTGCAGATTCTGAACACGCTGGTTCATTGCCCAATTGCGACGTGTATACGGCAAACGGGTTTCCAGTGTCGCGCCGGTGTAACTTGAACCACTGGTCGGCTTCGCGCTGTCCAAAACAATGGTTTCGAGCGGACTGGTACTGGCCGCGGTAACGACAACTTCTGATACCGCCGAACCGGTAACCAAAACGTTCGAAACAGTCCCTGCCGATGCCGATTCAACAACCTCTTCTTCAACCGCAACGGCTGCCACAGGCGTCTCTTGAACCACAGCATTGTTGGCCGTTCCAAAGGTATGCGAACCAATGTAATAAAGGACATCGTTGCCCGCTCCCTGCGAATCAAGCATTTTAAGCGATATGCAATATGTTCCTTCGGCCTGATAATAATGCGTCGAGGTAATCGAATTGAACAAACCTCTAAATTCCGACGAAGAACCATCGCCCCAGTAAATATTCCAGCCCACAACCGAGATCGAACGACTCCGTTCCACTTTCGCCGAAAGCTTCACAATCTGACCATCCAAAAGTTCGGACAAATTCGTTTCAAACGAAGGAGTGCGGTATTCGATCGTCACACACTGCCTCGACGACCAGCCGTTCAGATCAACGTTTCCGGAAGCGGAAGCCGCCGCCATCGCCAACTGCATTGTTCGCTGCGCGTCCGACCACTCGGAATCACTATTGAACTGGCCGCCTACCGCTTGTACCTGGAAGACATAGGTACCTCCAACCGTGAACGCTCCGCGGACAATCCCCGAGGTTCCACTGCATTCTTCTCCGGCATATGTCCATTGAGTATCGCCAAGTAACTTGTAACGAACACGGAACCCGGTCGCCCCTTCCACATTCGACCAGGTTAGGAAGACTTCATCGCCGTCCACCTGATACGACGAAGCAACCGAAGGCGTTACAAGCGAAGGAGCACTCACAACAATGGTCCAGGTTCGTGTGTCGTACGCTGAACCATCCGCCTTGGTCGCGGCCACGGCTACAGAATAACTGCCGGCAGTAAGGTCTCGCTTCGTCACAAGCTTGTTTTCGTCAATACTGAAATCATCCGAGGTCGTGGTATAAGTCACGCCCGTATCATCAGCAAGCTTGGTCGAGAAGGTCGCAATTTCCGTTCCCGTCGCAAGGGAGGTTTTGCCGGTTTGAATCTGAGCGGACGTTGCGCTGATTCCCAACAATTCACTGTACCATTCATAAGCTCCAAGATCAACGATTCCGGTACTGGCATTGATTCGGGCATTGCCGTCACGGTCTTCCGTCATACCGGCCGCGTAACTGTTATTGCCCTGGTCCACGACATTTGCATCACCCGTGGAGGCAATTCGCAAATCCCAACCACTCCAACCGGTTCTGACAAAACTGGTTCCCGTCGGGAAATTCACGAAGTTGACGACCGGCGTACTGGAATAAATCGAGTTCTTCATCACCGTTTCAGTCGTTGAACTCTTGGAATATACATTGTCATACAGCAGCGGGTTGGCCACACAGACATTCCCATAGATAATTGAGTTTTCTACGCTCAAATCAGCCTTGGAGGAATACCAAAGACCGCCACCCTGGGTTGTCGCGACATTACCGACAATGGTCACATTGCCGAGCGTGATTTCTGTCCCGGCCGCCGTGGGCGAAAGACAGATACCGCCGCCATAGGCCGCGCTATTGCCCGAGAGCACCGTATTGTATATCTCAACTTTTCCATAGGAAATGTGTGATGTTTCCCAATTGCTGTTTCCGTAACTGACAATACCGCCTCCATATTTACCGGCCGTATTGCCCGAAATCGTCGATTGCGTAATGTAAAGCTCACCACTGTTATAAACACCGCCACCGAAGTCGCCGGCGTAAGTCACCTGATCCGCGTCGTATTGCGTTTGATTATTGATGATCTCGCAATTGTCCACTTTCATCTTGCCAACGTTCTTCACGGCACCACCGCTGGAAGCAACGTTACTCGACATGGATACATTCTTCAGTGTCAAACCATACTGATCGGCCGTACCACGAGCCGCGGACGCAACGGCACCACCGGCCGCGCTGACCGTATCATTCGAAACATCCGCTTTCGTCGCGTTGCCGTGCATAAGCGTCATGTTTTCTATCGTGGCAATCAGACCTTGTTCTGGCGTCTGGCCCGAAGCAACCTTTTCTCCATCATGATAATCGGCTATCTGGAAAATACGAACCGCGTCTTGACCGTCTACGGTAATGTTCAAGCTGTTCCCCAAAGCATCTTCACCCACAAGATCAATACTGCACGTCACGCAAAGTGTGCCATACACCTGCTTGCTCTGATCCACTCCGGTAACAATATCGGTTACACAATCTTTGTTGAGCAAAATAGGATTGTTGGCCCAGTCAACATCCGAAGAGAAACGAATCTTGCGCAAGTCCGTATTCGGTTTGTCGTCTTCCGACGACCAAATTTCTGCCAATCTCAACGCTTCACGCAGAGAAACCTTGGTGTCCGATTCCCAGTCGCCTTCCAGAGGATAATCTTCCGCCGTATTAACGATAATCACATCGTCGTGTTTGACCACAATCGAAGACGTTGTATAGATATTATTGTCCCTGGTTACTTCCTCGAAAGCGTACTCTCCGTCTTGATCGGCCGAATTGAGTTCAACCTTGAAGTAATAAGTACCGGAACCTAACACACCCCAATTGAGCACGAAGAAATCTGATTCGCCCTTTTTGAGTATATACGTTTCATCACCGACGATGTGCTCCTGCGCCTTGCCGTACACGGTAGGTTCTCCATTACTGTTATAGCGATAGCAAGTAACCGTAATCGTGAATTCTCGCGCACAAGTTCCAGTCGCCTTGTCAGAGTTGAAGAAAGAAACACCAACACTTATCGGGTCACTGCTCTTAATGTCACCCGAAATAGGCGTCATCGGGTCGCCCGCCGTATCTTTCGACAAGATAACCGGCACCGACCATTGAGTTCCACCTTCCCCGGTACGAGTAGTCGTCCCGGCTTCCCCTTCTTGATAGAACGCCAAATCGCACAAAACCGACTGCTGGAATTCGTAAGCACCAAAATCAACGATGTTTACCGGCTTCTCTGCATCAACGTAAATACGAGGATGACCCAATATATCCCGCGAAATCGCCGTTCCGTCTTCATAAACCGCCAAGGCGTTGTCGCCATTATTAATCGCGACCGAAGAAGCCTCCAAAGTAAGTTGATGATAAAGGTCTGTCTCGCCGGTCCATGTCCCGGTTGTCGTATCCCACGAGAACTCAAGCTCAAAACCAGGGTCAAGCGGATCAGCGGCCTTGCCGTGATAATAATAGGTCTTTGTTCCTGTCGCGTCCGACAAACCATCACCCACTCCGATAAGCAAATGAGCAAGAGTATACGTTCCGGAAATCTGAACATCGTTTGTTTCGTCGGTATTGACACTGGCATCGCCGGCGTGATTGATCGCGATAATCGAATTATTGATGATCGATGTACCATCCGTCGCGACGAAAAGACCGCCTCCCTGACCCGTCGCCGAATTTTGCGTAATCGTCGCGTTTACGAGCTTGAGTGTCTTGCCCGCGTAAAGCCCACCTCCCGTCTTGGCCGTGTTACCGAAAATTTCACTGTTGACCACAACAACGTCCGCGGCCGCAATCGCGCCGCCATTGGCCAGTGGATCATCTCCTTTGACCAATGCCTTATTATTGTAAATGGAGGTGTTTTCGACAACCACCTTGCCAATGGCATAAACACCACCACCGTTTTTGGCGGAGTTGTTATAGATTCTGCTGTTCACGATTTCAACATCATTTGCGGCAAGCGCTCCTCCGTCTTCGCCCGCGTTATTGTCATACAGCCAATGATTGGCAATCGTAATCTTGCCCACCGCGTAGATACCACCGCCAGAATGAGCGGCCGTGTTCCCGGTTACCGCCACATTGGCGGGCAAATCCATGTCGCCCATGGTGCAAAGAGCACCGCCGTCGCCTCCGGCATAGTTGCCAAGCAACTGCACGGTCGCCTGGTCCGCCAGATTCAGAATGCCCTGTTCCAGATAAATCGCGCCACCGTCTCCGGAAGCAATGTTACCCGTCAGCGCACTGGCTCCGTCGAATGTAATATCATCCAGAACGTACAAAGCACCACCCTTGGCCACCGAATCCGCCTGCGTACCTGCCGTATTGCCACTCAAAACCGTATTGATCAGATTCGTTACACCGCAAACATAAAGCGCGCCGCCATTGCCCGTTGCTGTATTGTTATCGATAATGCTTGTCGAGGTGAAAAGAGCGTCTCCCACAACATAAACAGCCCCCGCCTTGTCGCTTGCCTCATTGCCCTCCAACTTTTCACCTACAAAGTCGATGTCCTCGCTGGCATAAATCGCGCCACCGATTTCCCCCTTGTTCGACTTGAATTGGACATACTCCACAACAATAGAACCACCGGCGTAAATGGCGCCGCCCTTGCCGCTATTGGCTTCATTCCCTTCAAAAATCGCCGCAGTCGCCGACGTTGCCGTCGATGACGTCTCAACGGTAATCTCATCGGCACAGATCGCTCCGCCAAAGCCCATAAAGTTGG
>JAQVID010000365.1 GCA_028695865.1 Thermoguttaceae bacterium
TGCCCCCCCACCCCCCGGCTTTATCGGGCTTTGCCCGACAGGAAACAGCGTAAAACGCCGAAAAGCGCATGTTGTAAATGTGGTATATGTTTTCACAGGGGGGAAGCCCTGGCCCCGGAAGGCAGGGTTTCAGGGGCTGCAAGCCCATGAAAGGAAATACAACTCCAAAGAACCCGCATTGGCTTCAAACCTTTGGTTTTCGATTGTCGTGGTTTTCTTTTTCGTTCGGTTTACCCAATGGCCGCCGCAATTTGCCTTCCCTTTGCTTCATTCGTTTCGGCGTAAATCTCTGTTGTGCTGGCGTGACTGTGACCAAGATATACTTGGGCCCCCTCCAAACCGCCGATAGATCGGGCCAACGTGGCCGCTGTGTGTCGCAACTGGTGACTTGTCCACTTGTCATCCTTGGCAATGGCACCGGCTTCTATGGCCCTTTCACAAGCTGTCTTTATGGCATGGGTATAGGACGAAGTGGGATAGAAGGAACCGGGAAAGCGTTTCGGTTTTGCCTTTCTCCGGCTCTGTTTGGAAGATGTTCCCGGCTTGCTCCGGCTTTCCCGAATCGCCTTCATGGCCGCCGCCGGTGAAAAGACATAAGGCCCATATTCGGCAATGTCGGCCCTGCCCATGTACTTCGATAGAATATCCTGGCAACGCTTGCCAAAGAAGATAGACCGCTTTTTACCGTGACAAGCGGTTTTGTGTTTCGTTGGCCGATAAATCCAAACCCCTTCATTATTGGGGCTTGTGTCCACTTCGGCGAACGTAAGCCCGCATATATCACCGGCCCTTGTCCCGCTGTAGAGCTGCAAAAGAACCATGTCGGCAACCATGGAAGGAAGAAAAGGAACCGTCTTCAAGACAATATCGACCGGCACCGGGGGTATCTTCCTTGGAGGTGTTACCACCATATCAGACTGCCGGAACCGGGAAACGGCTTTCAGGTTGAAATACTGTTGCCCGTCGATGATCGAGTTTATGACGCCATAATGAAAGATACGCTTGATCACGTCAATCCTTGCGTTGGCTGTCCTCATTGACCACCCCTTGGCGGCCATGGCCTTCTTGATTGATTCGAAGTGGACGATCCCGAACATGGAAGCGTTTAACCTGCCGTATAACTGAACAAGTAACCGGCCCGCCTGCCGGTAGTCCTCAAAAGATCGGGTTCTCTCATACCGTTCTTTGACCGATTCCAGATAAGTAACGGCCAATTCTTCCACAGACCAACCAAGAGCCGGTGTAGCATAGGGCACAAGGTCAGCTTTTTGCGTTCTGGTTGCCATGAGTTGAAAATAGGCAAGCTGTGCCGACTTTTCATTTTTACCTAAATAGATAAACTTTCCATCAAGTTTTACATAGAACTGACCGGCGCTTTTGTGATACGAAAACTTAGCAATTCTAGACATAATCGAAGCTACTTTCTTTTATGCGTTTACACCGTTCCACCCTTTTACAACCTTTTACAACTTTTTTGGGTAAAATGGGGTGTAAATACACCTTTTGGCGGTTCGACGTTATCCATTTCCAACCGCTGGAAAGTAGGCTCAAATCCTGATAAATACAGACTTTACGTTAATACCCCCAGTAGGAATCGAACCTACAACCTACGGATTAGAAATCCGTTGCTCTATCCAATTGAGCTATGAGGGCATTTTGGGGACACACCATAGCAAAGTGTCCTAAATCAACACAAAAACAAAAATGTATCGAATCCGGTTGGAATTCGCTTACAGGAACATTTTGGTTCTGATTTGAACTAAACAAATGCCGTAAACAAATCGGTTCGCTCCATGGCAATTGCTTACTCAATATGACATCTATATTATATAAGTATTCGCTCGAATGGTCAAGGAAGGGTGGAATTTGCTGATGGGTATCATGTTAGCATGATTATCGTGGTTGCCGTGGTATCGAGTCTGCCCGGGCCAATCCGGAGTGTTCACAGTGTATTGTGATTGTGGTGCAAAACTTTTCAGAAAAATTCACAAATTCTTTGATAAAAGGCTGTACTTTGCTTCTTGAATTCGTTATATTAAGAATATATGATGTCTTGGTTACACCCGGTAGCCGGGACGAATACAACCTCAAACAGAAACAATGGAGAAAGAAAATGTCTTCACGACGTGCGTTCCTCAAGTCAGGTGTTTTGGCCGGCTCGGTCGCGACCATGGGTTTGGGAGCTGGTAAGGTTCATGCCGCTGGTTCCGATATGTTCAAAATAGGAGTCATCGGTTGCGGTGGTCGTGGAATGGGAGCGGTTCGTAACTGCTTTGACGCCAATCCGAATGTCAAACTTGTTGCCATGGGCGATCTCTTTCCAGACCGTGCGCAGAATGCCCGTAAGGCTATTTCGGAACATCCGACATATAAAAATCGCGTTGATGTCCCTGATTCGCGACTTTTCTCCGGATTTGACAATTACAAGGGCGTGATCGCGGAAAGCGATGTTGTGCTGATTGCCTGCGCTTCTCGTTTCCATCCGTTCTATACCCAAGAGGCGGTCAAAGCGAAAAAGCATGTTTTCACGGAAAAGCCGCACGGGATTGACGCTGCCGGAGTACATCAGATTCTTGAAGCTGCGCGTATGGCCAAGAAGAATGGGACGGCGGTTGTATCCGGTTTGTGTTATCGTTATGACCTTTTGCGTCGTCAGTCGATAGCGAAGATCAAAGACGGAGCGATTGGCGATATTGTCGCCGTGCAGTCCGATTACATCCGTTCTCCTTACAGTCTGATCAAGCGGGAAGAAGGTTGGAGCGAACTGGAATATCAGTTCCGCAACTGGTATCACTTCACTTGGTTGACGGGAGACGAAATTCTTCAATCGTTGCTTCATAATTTGGACAGCGTGATCGGTGCCCTGAACGAAGAAGTTCCTGAGTCCTGCTACGGAGTAGGTGGTCGCAGCAGTACGTTCATGTATGAGTTGGGCGATATTCTTGACCATACGGCGATCATTTACGAGTATGCCGACGGTCGTCGCATTTACGGAGCAACGCGAGCTGCCCAAAAGTGTTACATTTCGAACATGGATGTGTTCCATGGAACGAAGGGTCGTTGCATTTGGCACATGAATCGTCCACCGGTCATTACCGATCTTTCGGGCAAAGAAGTCTGGACAACAGAGGAGAAGCGTCCGATCCGCGGTATGTACGAGCAAGAGCATTATGAACTGATTCATTCGATCATGGATGGTAAAGTGATCAACGACGGGGAACGAATGGCCAAGACGACGATGACCGCCATTTTGGGTATGGTTGCCAGCCGTTGCGGACAGAAAGTGAACTATCAGGAGCTCTATGACAGCAAGTTCACGCTCAAGCCGACGATCGACAATATTTCGCTTGACAAGTTTACCCAGGGCGACCTGTTGTCGAAGCCTGGTCCGGACGGTCTTTATCCGACGGCTGTTCCTGGCACGACGAAAGATTTCTGATTGGAAACGTTTTTCAGCGAGTGGGAATAAAATTGCCTGTTCCCACGTGATTTTTTGACGCCCCGAAACCGAATCATAGCGTTTCAGGGCGTTTTGTGTACTGGTTTGACAACGCTCATTTGGGAGGGAGTCGATGATTTACCGTATTATGCGGTCGGACGAATGGAACACCGTAGCCGACCTGATTTATAAATCGCTCAATGTTTGGTATCTTAAGAATCGAGGTTTCGAACTTGTACAAGGGGCGGTTGCTTCCATGCTTGTTTTTCCCCGGGAATATGAATCGCTTGACCCGGGTTGCTGTGTCGTCGCGGAGGACGAAACGACCGGACGGCTTGCGGGTTCAAGTTTTTTCCATGTTCGTCCGACTCATGTCGCATTGGGTATTCTCAATGTTCATCCTGATTTTTTCGGTCAGAAAGTTGCGTCAGGACTTGTTCGTTATATAATTGATGTTGCTCAGAAGCACCAGTTGCCGTTGCGACTAGTTTCCAGCGCGATGAATCTTGATTCGTTCAATCTTTATAATCGGTATGGTTTTGTTCCGACGATCTTTTTTCAGGACATGATCGTTACCGTTCCTGACGGCGGTTTTTCGGTTAAGTTACCGTGTGGTACGTCGATTCGTTCGGCGACGGAAAGCGATATTGCCGAAATGGTCGCCTTGGAAGAAGAGCTTTATTCGATCAATCGCGAAAAAGATTTCCGTTTCTTTTTGAAAAACAGCAGTGGAATTTGGCACATGTCGGTTCTGGTCAATGACGTCACGGGGCAAATCGAAGGCTTTACCGCTTCGGTATGTGATCCGGGGAGTCATATGATTGGTCCGGGAATTGCCCGAACGCAGGAGCAAATGGCGGCCTTGATTGCGGCGGAGCTTTCGCGTTATCCCGGGCAGAATTTCGTTTGGCTTATTCCATCAGATTGCAAAACACTGTCGCAAGCGATGTACGAGTTGGGCGCGAAGAACTGTGAGCTTCACATAGGTCAGGTTCGTGGTGATTTTGTTCCTGCCCGAGGTGTGGTTATTCCCTCTTTCATGCCGGAAACTTCCTGATACAATGAAGAGAGTTTTATTTTGACAGTCGTTGGAATCAAGGAAGATCATATGAACCAGTCGCAAGCGGAAGTAATACTTTATACCGATGGAGCATGCAGCGGAAATCCAGGCCCAGGCGGCTGGGGATTTGTCATG
>JAQVID010000366.1 GCA_028695865.1 Thermoguttaceae bacterium
CTTTATCATCCGTTGACGCTGTGGAAGGGTCCTGATCGGAAACATCCTGTTTCACGAGCTCATTAGTTGCTGAATTGGCGTTTTTCTGTTCCGGTTGCACCTCCGCGACAGGGGTGCATTCAACCGATGACGGTCGCCCAACCGATGCCTCTGCCGATGTCTCTGTGATTTGACGGTCCGTCAAATCGGTATCATTATCCAGTTCCGATTGATTCTGTTGGCTTTCTTCCTCCTGCTTGACAAATTCATCGACCTGCGCGAGCATGGCATCGACCTGGTCGTCCGTCAAATTCCCCATCGCTTTTAAATCCAGTGGTTCTATGATCGAAAAGTCGTCAAACGAGAAGAAGCCGGCACCAACGAGCCGATCGGCCAATTCCGACGTAACACCATCGACTTTAAGAAAATCATCCATGGCCTTGGCGAGGAGATCATCCAGCTCGTCTCGCGTCATAATCTCAATATCCCAACCGCACAACTTACTGGCCAGCCGCACGTTTTGGCCTCGTTTTCCTATCGCCAACGAACGCTGGTCACGCTGAACCAATACAATCGCCCGACCGAGCATGGAGCTAAGAATGACCTCGTCAATCACCGCGGGGGCAAGTGACCGGGGAATAAAAACCAAAAGGTTACTATCCCAGCCGACTACATCAATTCGTTCGCCGCCAAGTTCGTCTGTTATGTTTCTGATCCGACTGCGACGCATACCAATACAGGCACCGACACTGTCGATACGCGGATCAGAACAGGCCACAGCGACTTTCGAACGGTGACCGGCTTCCCGCGCGATTCCTTTGATTTCTATGACTCCTTCCGCGATTTCAGGCACTTCTTGCTCAAAAAGCCTCTGAAGAAAGAGTGGTCGTGTCCGGCTCAAAATAACCTTGACCTTCGTTCCACTCTTTTTAACCTCGACAATAACGGCACCCACGCGTTCGCCCGGGTGAAAAGAATCCCCAGGAATCTTTTCCGTTCGCGGAAGGATCGCTTCAACACCATCCAGCTCAACGGTGGTCGTTGCGCCATCGTTCCGGTGAACGATTCCCCCGACAAGCTGGTCCAACTGCTTGACATAACTGTTATAAGTCATGTCTTGTTCCGCTTCCCGCATTTTTTGAATAATTACCTGTTTGGCCGTTTGAGCTCCGATACGACCGGAAATTTCTTCCGGCGAAACCGGAATATCGTCACGAAACGCGGATATTTCGCCCGTCTGACGGTCGATATGAACAACGATCTTGGCTGTTTCATTCCCATGTTTGCGAGCCGCCACGGCCAGGGCCTGCTCTATCCCGACAAAGACAATCTCTTTATCGATGTAACGATCCAAATGGATTTGGTCAACGATTCTTAAAATTTCATCGGGATTCATGCGTAATTACTCTCAACATTATCTATTGCAGTATCAAAATTCTTATAAGGTCGGGGATCATAAAAAAAGGACAAAGTCTTTTTCAAACACCTCGAGCTCCCCCCGTGGCTCTTGGGAAACTCCAGGTCTCACAAATACCGCAAACCTCCTAAAAGAGGTTTTCGGGGATTTTCGAATAATCTATAATACAGCCAAACGCGAGAGCTGTCAAGTATTCCGGCACTCTTTACGCGAGTGGTTAAGCGATTTTACCAGAGAATTCTTTAATATTTGTTCCAAGAGCGATTTTTATTTGTTCTGATGAAGCTTTTATAGAAAATAGTCGCAACATTCCACGCCAATCATACACAATACTATATAGTGCACATAAACCAGTCGCCCCATTCTCACAGAAGACCAAAACTCTCCCGCAGAAGATATTAACACAACGATGTCCCAAGAGGTAATCCGTATGGGAACATCGCAACGCGAGCGCAATGTAAATCGGAGCAAAGCCCCGACGATTTCAATCAGGAACAGCCAAGCGACTTCGATAAGCAGCAAGGAGCAATAATCAAAACATCATGTCAGGACACTGCCGACACATTATTTTTTCTTGTTCCCGGAAGCTTTTTTGGTCGTGGTCTCTTTTTTAACCATTTTGCGAAACGCTTCGAGGATTTTTTTGGTGATCGGACCAGGTTTACCATCACCAATGGTACGACCGTCAATCCCGACGACCGGAATAAGTTCGGCGGCGCTTCCGGTAAGGAAACATTCGCTGGAGCAATAAACGTCGTGACGAGTAAAGGCCGTTTCGAGTACCTCAAAGCCGAGTTTGCGTGCTACTTCGATGACGGCATTTCGCGTAATTCCTTCGAGAATGCAGGCATCGATGGGGGGCGTCATGAGTTTACCACCACGGACAATAAAGATATTATCGCCAGTGCATTCAGCGACATCGCCTTTGTGATTAAGCATGAGAGCTTCTTCACAACCGGCGTTGTGTCCTTCGATTTTGGCCATGATATTATTGAGATAATTGAGCGATTTCACGCGAGGATTCAGTGAATCGGACGGCATGCGAATCGTACTGGCGGTAACCATTTCGATCCCTTTTTCGTAAAAATCGGCCGAATAGAGCTGAAGCGCGTTCGTAATGATCACAATTTGGGGAGTACCACACAGATGAGCATCCAGCCCGAGGGTTCCAATTCCCCGGGTAACAATCAAGCGAATATACGCATCGGTGAAATGATTCGCTTCAAGGGTTTTGTAGATTGCCTTGCCCATTTCTTCTTTGGTCATTGGAATCTCGATATGGAGCGTTTTGGCGGAGTCCCAAAGACGGTCCATATGCTCTTTCAGTCGGAAAATGGAACCATTATAACATCGAATTCCTTCGAAGATTCCGTCTCCATACAAAAAACCGTGATCGTAGACGCTGATCTTGGCGTCTTCCTGATTGACCAGTTCCCCATTCAAATAAATTTTGAGTGCCATGATTCGTTTGTCCTGCAATAATGTAAAATATCGTTAACGTAAACTTTTTTTGTAAGCGAAGAAACGACTATTCCGGAACGATTTGGCCGTCCACCAGGCGAATGATTCGGTCGGCGTCCTGCGCTTGGGGCAAATCGTGTGTTACCATTACTATAGTCAATTTTTGCGTTTCATTCAACCCCCTGAGCAATTTTATTATTTCTCGCGACGTTTTGGAGTCAAGATTCCCCGTCGGTTCGTCGGCCAAAAGTATCCGTGGGTCCCCAACGAGAGCCCGGGCTATCGAGACCCGTTGCATTTCACCGCCGGAAAGTTCGCTCGGCCGGTGCTTGAGCCGGTGTGTCAAGCCAACCAGTTCGAGCAAATGTTCCGCCTTTTGCCGATAGGTTCGCCGATGGGCAAAGTAATCAAAAATACTGTCTCGAATCATAATCGGAGCCAGTACATTTTCGAGCGTCGTCATTTCAGGAATTAAGTGATAAAATTGAAATATCATCCCAATACAATGATTTCTGAGATAATCACGTTTGGCCGAAGGAAGATGATCGATTCGCTGACCGTCGAAATGAATTGTCCCTTGATCGGGCACGTCAAGTGTGCCCATCAGGTGCAGCAACGTACTCTTGCCTGACCCGCTTTGTCCCACGATGGAAAGATATTCGCCTTGAGCAACATCCATGTCGATTCCTCGCAGTACAGGAATCATTTTCTTTGCCTTGACGTACCCTTTATGGAGGTTTGCGACCGCAATCATCGCGGTTCCGGTATGCCGAAGCGACGATGTTGACGCTTTTGTTGATGTTGATGTTGTTAATAATGAATCACCGGCAGACGCCCCGGGGTCAGAAAATTCAGAGTCAGACAACACGGGGTTAATCAATTCAGAGTCAGGCAACACGGGGTTACGCGACCCGGAGTTGGACAAACCAGGATTATCTTCGGTGTCAACATCATCATTTTCACTCAAGTTAAAGAGTTGGGGTAAGTCGGGCTCGGACGAGTCAATGCGTTTCTTTTTTAATGAGCGTTCCATTTCATTCTCCTAACGGGTTAAACACGCAGAGCGTCGACGGGGTGAAGCTTGGCGGCCCGAATAGCGGGAAGCACGCCCGAAATGACCGCTATGGTTATGGCACCGAACATAATCCAAAACACGGTCCACGGTTCAACAATGGCGGGAACCTGTTGAAACATGTAAATGGACGGATCAAAAACTTCGTGCCCCATGATTTTAGAGAGGAACGCGGCAACGGCATTGATATTGTGAACAAAAGTCAGTCCAATCGCCAAACCGAATCCGGACCCGACGATTCCAAGCGCCAAACCATAGAACAAAAATATTTGCATAATTCCGAACCCACTGGCCCCGAGCGATTTGAGAATGCCAATATCTTTTGTTTTCTCGACGACAATCATAAAAAAGATTGCCAAAATACCAAAGCCGGCAACAGCGATAATGAGAAAAAGGAGCACATTCAAAATCGACAGTTCGGTCGCGACGGCGGCAAGTATGGTCGCTTGCTTGTCACGCCAGGTTTCCACCTGATACAGTTGCGGAGGAAATTCCAGGCTTTCCTGAAGCCGATCCCGTAAAACGTTAATATCGACGCCCGGCTTGGCCTTGATGAGAATATGAGTAGCCAATTTCGTCCCGTCTTCGGCGATCATTTTTCGCAACTGCTGAAGCTTGGCAATCGGAACGAATACGAATGTGCAATCGTATTCGGACATGCGACATTCATACAAATCGGTGATCGTAAAACGGTCGT
>JAQVID010000367.1 GCA_028695865.1 Thermoguttaceae bacterium
GGAAGGTTTCACCCCCGTCTTCACTTGCGAACAAACCTCCGGAATATAATTCTGAAGAATCCCCGGCGATCCAACCTCGCTGCCGATTCAAAAAACGCACTCGCCGCAGAATGGGAAACGAACCGGTCGTTACTTGCCGCCAATTTTTTCCACCGTCTTTTGTATGAAGAATAATTCCACAACCGTTGGCCACCCCGGGAAGCAGTGAACCTCCGACGATAATCCCCCATTGCGGATCAACGAAATGAACAGAATAAAGATTGGCTTCAATTCCCGTGGCAATCATGTTCCATTTCATGCCTCCGTCGGAAGTATAGAGAATGGTTCCGCGATCACCCACCGCCCAACCAATCAAGGGAGTACAAAAGAACACATCGTTGAGGGTTGCGTCCGCACGCAGTTCCGGCAAGTTCCGGCAAGACACAAGCGAAGGGGCCCAGGGAACCTCTGAAGCCGCGTTTTCTTTTAAGGTCAATTCACCTTCCGTCCATTGCTGCGGTTTTTCACCCAAGGCCTCGGAAAAATCGAGAAGACGGCGTTTACCTGCTCCTTCCCCGGAAGCCGCGGAAGCACGGGCGGAATGACTCGTTTTACCATCGCTTTTTGTTTCGGGCTGTTGTACTGAACTGCCTTCCGTTTCGTTCTTTGCAGAATGAGCACTATGAACACTTGTATTTTGCGGAGCTTGTGACGCTGCTGTATCAGTCGGAGTGACATTGGAGAAATCGCGTTCAGGAACGGGCTTGTGCCGGGACGATGATGAGTCAGCCGGCAGCGATGTTTCATTGCCTTTGCCTGCGTTTTTTTGTACGCGGCGAGTCGCTGCGTCTTGCTTGATTTCGTCAATATACATTTGCCACCCCTGGGCAAATGAACCGGCAGGCGATAAAACAAACAAGAACAAGATAAGGAGCAAACCCATGAACTTTTTCGGCCGTCTGCCCGCACTGTTTTTTGGGTAGACCGAATGTTTTGCATAAACCGAATGCGTTGTTGCCCTGAAGAACGCCGGACTCCATTCCGGTTTATCCGGATCACAAAGATACATACAAGGCGTCAACTTCATTGGGGCGATTCCGATTTTTCCGCTACTGTTGTTTTACCCGACTTTTCTCAAAATCGTGAAACGAGAGCCTCTGGAACAGGCCCAAGCGGAAAAACGGAAATTCCCGCTTGTGTGAAGAGGACAACTCATGTTCTTTCTTGTGCAGATGATTTATTTGAGAGGTTTCGCCGCTGTGGGAACCTGTCCAACCTGGACATTACTTTCCGTTGTGGTGGAAGTCGTTTGC
Organism: Thermoguttaceae bacterium; assembly: GCA_028695865.1. Lineage (GTDB taxonomy): Bacteria > Planctomycetota > Planctomycetia > Pirellulales > Thermoguttaceae > JAUNBG01. The sequence goes on from JAQVID010000367.1 coordinate 1,293, forward strand.
GCCTTACTCTCCTCGAAATCGACACTCAAACCATTGGTACTGAACCCGGAAACACCCCAAGTGTCGTCGACCTTCTTGACCGCGAAAACAAGTTCTTCCCGTGAAGCGTTTCCTTCTTCGTTCAAATCTTCGACTTCTACGTACACTTGACGCAAATTTGCGTCTCCGGTTGTCTTGCGAACCTTCCACTTGATCGTGTCGCTTGCCTGAGCTGAAAACTTCTCTTTCGTGACCGTTTGTGCTTTCTTGGTCAAAAGGGCAAAGGCCGACTTGTCGTCCCCACTGAAAAACGCTTTAAAAAAGTGATGTGTTACCCCTTCCGGTGTCGTATTCGACTCAATATTGAGCTTGGTCGCGTCCTGTGTTTGGGCTGGTGCATCTTGCTTTTGGTTTGTATCCGTCTTATCCGTATTGTTTCCTTGTTGACCACAGCCGAGTACAAATACCAAAGTACCCAACAAAATCAGTCCATAAATATGCTTTACCGTCATTGATCTACTCCTTGTATGCTTCCGTTCATCTGTGCGTCATTACTCAAATCCGTTGGTCATTGGCAAAAACGCGGGCACGATTCCCTGCTTGCCAAGCCAAGTTTGACAAATCTTCGCATTTGCGTCAAGAGCAGTTTTTATATTTTTTGCAACTGATACCCATAAAAATATATGACAAGTCCGGTGCAAATCAGACTGTAAGGCAAAAAAGTCGCGACGGGAAGCGATTTTTCAATGTCCGTTTTGATCGTAAGCTCTTGAAAACAAAAGAGTTGCAGACCCATAACAATCGTTGCTATTCCCAAACCAATAATCACTGAACGGACCATCATACCCCCCTTTTTTCTTTTATGTACTTACATTGTATATTCCGTTGCGCCATGCAATATCTTGTTGTGTCATGGTATTGTGTCACAAGTTCAACCAGAAATGGTTTTCCTAAAACATGTATCCACCGAGCGAAACTCTCCATCTATACATCGCGAGAGGGAATGAGTCGCAAAATCCGTAATATTTTTACTCAAATAGACCTGGTTTACCTTGATTTGTAATGAAATAATTGTTATACTTAATAGAAGAAATCGCTTGAATCCTCTCTGGAAAGAAAAATGTCCAGCCAGGTCATGTTAACGACGAATATATTTTGTGTTATTCAAAGGATATTGTTATGAAAATCGGATTAGTCGGTTATAAAGGATCAGGAAAAAGCACTCTTTTCGAATGGTTTTCGGGAGTCAAGGCTGATCCGGCTTTGAGTCACTCGTCACAATCGGCAATGGCTTCCATACCGGAACCTCGTCTGGATGATTTGATTAAGATATACAATCCGAAAAAAGTAACATACGCGGCGATGGAAATATTGGATACCCCGGGCTTGAGTCGGGATCAGGAAGGGAATGTCGCTCTGCTTGGGCATTTGCGCCAGGCAGACTATCTGGTCTGTGTGGTGCCCGTTTTTGACGGTTCTGATGTGCAAAAGGAAATCGACGCCTTTCTTGAAGACATGGTTCTTGCCGATCTTGAAATTGCGTTGAACCGAATCGATAAAATCAAGGAACAGCAAAGGCGTCCACTTTCCAAGGATGATCAACAGAAATTGGCAGTCGAGCTGGAAATTCTTGAAAAGATTAAGACCGGGCTGGAAAATGGTCATCCTGTTTTGGCTCGCGACATGTCCGAAGATGAATACAAGGCCACGCGGTCTTTTCGCTTTTTGACTGAAAAGAATCGCATGATTCTCGTCAATACAGGCGACGACGAAACAGATCATGCCAAGTATGCCAGGTATGCGACCCCGGATGTTCCGGTACTTGCCGTCTCTGTTGGATTGGAGATGGAACTTGCGAAAATGGAACCTCAGGAACGCGACGAATTTTTGACCGAAATGGGGCTTCACTCCACAGACCGGGGCCAACTCCTTCGTACCCTGCTCGATAACTCCGGACAAATGGTTTTTCTTACCGGTGGAGACAAAGAAGTTCGAAGTTGGCTCATGCGAAAGAATGGAACAGCGCTGGAAGCGGCTGGTAGTATTCATACCGATTTCATCAAAAAATTCATTCGTGCCGAAGTAATCAAATGTGACGACCTTGTCCGACTGGGAAGTGAACGCGAAGTCAAGGCGGCAGGCCTTAATCGACGTGAGCACAAAGATTATATTGTTCAAGAAGGCGATGTTATTCTCTTCCATATCAGCCAATGACATGGAAGAAATGTGTTTGCCAACATGAATACATTTACGACAAATCCTGCTGAGACACCCGCTCAAGAAATGATTTTTATGGTAAGGAATGGTGCAAAAGAAAAGTTCAAATATTTTTTGGCCCTCCACTGGACAACACAATAATTCTTGTGATATAATGACAATGTGATTAGTGGTTGTCGTGAAAAAGTCGATTGCTAAGGCTATTGCTTTTATCGTCACGATGAAGCCCGTTTTTGCGGAAGCCGTTCCGTTCCGGTTGACCGCAGGAAACAGATCGCAAAATTGAATAACAACAAGTTGCGGCTTGTTTGGTACAAGTCGTCAAGGTTTATTCAAAATTTCGTGTTGTGCAACCTGAAAATCTCCGTTTACCGAATGTAAGCCGAATGTAAAGGGAGACAGAATCAGGGTGTACAAAGACACGGTAGTAAAAAACATCTTCCCGCCTGTGAAGTCTTGCAAGAAATCCCACGGCGGAAGTTGCCCACCCAGGAAATTCCCCCAAAAATGAGAACAGGCCAATTTTCTCTTATTGTGTTGTTTGCCGTTGTATTCCCTTTTATATCCGGCTGCGATTTTCTTGATTCCATCTTTAAACGCAATCAGGTTGAAGTACCCAAGGCAGTGGTACCCAAGATAGACGTCATGAAACCTCAAATGCGAAAGGTTACCGATTACGAAGAGTTTACCGGGGAGACCGCGGCCGTTGACGAGGTTGAAATCAAAGCGCAAGTTTCCGGTTATTTGTCGAGAGTTGCTTTCACAGAAGGTTCCGAAGTGAAAAAGGGAGACCTTCTTTTTGAGATTGAGCCGGAAGTCTATAAGGCCGTTCGCGACAGTGCCAAAGCAGAGCTGGATTCGCTGACCGCCAAGCTTCCCCGTCTGGAAAACGAAGTAACCCGTTACCTGGAACTTTTACAAACCAAAGCTGTTTCGCAGTCCGACTCCGAAGGAGCTGTCTCTGACCGTGACGAATGCCGCGCCAAAACTGAAAAAGCAAAGGCCGAACTTCAGCGAGCGGAAATTGATCTGAAATATACCAAAATCATTTCCCCCATCGACGGGTTTATTTCGCGAAAACTGATCAGTGAAGGCAATTTGGTCCAAACGCATTCCAGTTCCAACTCTTCTTTG
>JAQVID010000368.1 GCA_028695865.1 Thermoguttaceae bacterium
ACAGGTATAACGAAACCGACCGCGGGGGCAGCACAAAGCGTAAAACCGATTCACCCATCGCGTCGTTTGGGATTCGATATCGAAACGGCAACGGCTGTATCGCACCACGAACACAAACAGCAAGAGCAAGATTATTTTCCGATAAAGTCAGCGTCTTTTTACCGGATTGACCTTGAGCCTGAGCCAGCTTCTTCAGGTCAACAGGCAACTCGAACAGACCTCCGGAAGCGAATGAATTCTCGTCGACCTGAATCATAACGCGATGATTCATGCCATTGGCGGGCCACACGCTTGTATCCGGTCGCGTTTCGGCTCCCGGGCAAGCCAAAGTCCATAAAAAGGTCAAAAAAAACGACGACACAACAGCACATGTTTTGAAATGTAATTGCATGGTTCTATCAATCCAAATTTTGGTCATGGGATATATTAACATCTATTATATGGTCAACTTTTCTTTTTTTTCCAAACACGAATCCCTTTTGCTTTCCCGTATGGCTTTCCCGTAACGGAGCTTAAACAAGGTGTCCCCAAAAAAACTCATGTGAAATCAGGACGAGTTAAACGTTCACGAGTAATGCAGAAATACAAATGCATCGCTTGTTTGGCACAGACTTTTTACAACGTCTTCACTTAACGTCAATCATGCCTTCAGGAACAACCCGGGTACCGACAGGAATTTCCTTGTGACTCAACACGGTCAACTCGGGAAGCGGATACTCGGTCAAGCGTCGGACGACGGGCCGAATCGCCTCGCTGGTAAGGAGTACAATGGGACAATCCATGCGATAAGGATTATTGAGTTGCTTTTGGAGCTCGGCGACCAAAGCTTCAGGAAACGCGGGCGGAAAATGAAGCGTCATGTCGAAATCGGTGAGGTCAAAGCCTTGAGCGATTCGCTCTTCCAGTTCAGGCGACGGCATGACCGCGTGAATCACTCCATCTTCGTCCTGAACCGGAGCGCAAAGCGTGCGGGCCAGACGCTGCCTGACACGTTCGGTCAGCAGAATCGGATTTTTCGTGACCGCAACCGAATCTCCAAGTGTTTCGAGAATCAGTCCCAATTGGCGAATCGACACCCTTTCTTTCAGGAGTCGCTGAAGTACCTGTTGTACCTCGGCAAGTTTCATGACCGTGGGAATCAGCTCACTGACCACGGTGGGCGACGTCGTTTTGAGTTCGTCAATCAAATGCCGCACAGCGTCCCGGGTCAAAAGTTCATCGGCTTCGCGGCGAGCCGTTTGAGCCAAATGATCTTCAATAATCGCGACCGGACGCCGCAGACGATATCCGAGTTTTTCGGCTTGAGCCCCCTTGCTTGGCTCTATCCAAACGGCAGGAACACCGCCAACAGGGTCTTTCGTTTGAAGACCGGTGAGTTCGCCTTGAGTAGTTCCGGTATTCACCGCAAGACACATGTTCGGATAGACCATCCCCAAGGCGACCTGTTCGCCGTTGATTTTAATTCGATACTGATTGACATCCAAATTCAAACTGTCGCGAATACGGACGCGGGGAAGAACAAGGCCAAGTTGAGAAGCCAATTCTTTGCGAATTTGACCGATTCGCTGCATAAGATCGCCATGCGCCGCCGGGTCGGCCAGCGGAACCAAACCACTCCCGATTTCAAGCTCCATCGGATCGACCATTAAATAATTCTCAATGCGTTCTGACTCATCGCCCGACGAACGCGAAAGCTCGTCTTTTTGATGTCGGCTTTGCTCTTCACGCTCCCGAATAACCTTGCGCTCCTGTTCCCGATGAACCAAAAACGCCAATCCGAAACAGCCAAGACTCAAGACGCCAAGCGGTAAAATCGGCAGTCCGGTCGTCGAAAGCCCAATGAGAAACGCTCCGGCCAAAACCAGAACGACGGGCCGAAAGAAAACCTGCTCCACCACCAGCCGCGGCAAATTTTTGGAACGCGAACTTCGCGTAACCAGAATACCGGTCGCAAGCGAAATCAACAAAGCAGGAATCTGGGTCACCAGACCATCGCCAATCGTCAACTTTGTATAAACTCCAAGGGCCTGTTCCAGCGGCATTCCGGACTGAATTACCCCGACAAACAACCCGCCAAGAATATTGAATATCGTAATAATAACACTGGCAATCGCGTCTCCACGAACGAACTTGCTCGCTCCATCCATTGCACCAAAGAAGTCGGCCTGCTCGGTCAATTCATCCCGGCGGAGTCGGGCTTCTTCTTCCGTAATAATGCCCGCGTTTAAATCGGCGTCAATTGCCATTTGACGTCCCGGCATGGCATCGAGCGTAAAGCGAGCCGCAACTTCACTGATTCGAGTTGCTCCCTTGGTAATGACGACAAATTGAATCACGATAAAAATCGCGAATATAACCACACCCACCACAAGACTTTCCCCGGTTACAAAGCTGCTGAACGCTTTAATAACCTGTCCTGCGGCCAAATCGCCGAATTCACCGCCCCGGGTCATGATGAGTCGAGTTGTCGCGATATTCAAAACAAGCCGAAACAGCGTTACGGCAAGCAGTATCGTCGGGAAAATACTGAATTCCAACGGCTTGCGGACAAAAAACGTCGTCATGTGAATAATAATTCCCAACGCGATATTGAGCGACAGCAGGAAATCCATGATCGGACTGGGAAGCGTGACGAGAATAATGAAAAGAGAGGCAACCAGGGCAAGCGGCACAAGAATATCCTGAAGTCGAAGTATATTTTCCCAACGATAGCGCGCCATTATATATTACTCTTTAATCTTTTCTGCTTTGGTTACAATTTTTGCGTCACGCACATTCAAAAAACGATCTGTAATCAACGAAACCGTGTGAGAACTCCCGTCGCCCGGTCTGAACTCGACACAGGGACTCCCAGAAACGAATCATACACAAAAAGCGGTCATAAGTCCATAGCAATTTTCTCCGCGTATGAAATAAGCACACTTGAAATACGGTACTGCGGGCTCATTTAGCAATGTTTTTCACTCAAAGGGCAGCCGGGATCAGGAGCAAAAGGCGTTCCGTAGACCGCATAGGACAGACACCGCAGGCCCCCTTGGCAGACTCGGCCGAAGGGACACGACGGACACGGATTGAATCCGCGACGCAACTCCTTAAGTACAGGCGAGTTACGATACAGATCAAGAAGCGTTGTTTCAGAGAGCCGGCCAACGGGAATCGGCATACGGCGGCAGGGCAACAGAGTGCCGTCGGGCAAGACAGCAACGAGCGACCTTGCGGCGGCACATCGGTAAGCCGGTCCGCCAGCCGTGAGAAATTGCCCGGCCCGTCGCATCGTTACCTGGGTACGATTCCCTTGCCCGGCAAGTCGTCCCCAGGAAAAAAAACGCCGCGATGCCTCGCATTCCATCCGGCAACTGTTCATCTGCTCAAAAAACTCTTTTGCTTCCCCGGGCGAAAGCGACCAGTCACGCTGTTTGAGCGTCGTCGGAATCAGACGGTCTGACCACACCTGATCGATTCCGTGTGCCCGGGCCAAGTGAACCACAGCTCGGAAATCGCCCTGATTGAGGCGACTTGCCGTAAACGAAATCACGGTACGAATTCGCGCGCGATGAAGCTGATCCAGACCGGCCAAGGCCGCCGCAAACGCTCCTTGCCCCCGAATCTGGTCGTGTGTAGCCGGACCACCGTCGAGACTGACCTGAACGTACCGGGGGTGAAGCCGTGCCAGCCGCTTGGCAAGCGATTCCGTAATCATGGTACCATTAGTCAGAACGGCGAAATCGATTCGAAACCGCGACGACACAATTCGTTCCAGCAGCGCAAACAGTTCCGAATGAAGAAACGGTTCGCCGCCGGTCACCGTAATCATGCCGGGAAGCGACCTTCCGCCCCGACGCGACAGCCAGTCAAGCGTTTCCTCATACTGCTCAAGGATTTGGATCAGAAATTCCAAGGATGGGTCAGCGGTTTGATATTGCTCCTGATAACAATGAACACATCGCAAATTACAGCGATCAATGATATGCCATTGCATTCTGAATGATCGCGGAATAAACGGGTGGTTTTCAACTAATGGTAATTCCGATCTTAACCGCACCCGCAACCTCCACATCCGCCACAGCCGCAACCTCCGCCGCAGCCGCCGCCACACCCATCCCCGCAGCCGCCGCCGCAACCGCCGCTTAACGACTTGCCTTGACTGAACATGGTCGCGAAATCGGCAAAAGCGGTTCCGGCCAGAATCGGTATTCCCAAGATTCCGGCAGTCAATATAAGAGACGACAAAGGCATAAGCCCGGTTACTTTTTTAAGCGATTCGGTTTGATCGGTCGGACAATATTTCGCCGACAGTTCTTTCAGATACTTTCGCCCGGAAAAAGAAAGCCGATGCGGATAGCATGAAGAGAGAAGGACTATAGTACCAACAAACATCTCAGGCACAAGAATACCAATACTGCGATGATGGGCAACTCCCATACACAGTTTGATAATACCCGGGAGCAAATAGCCCATTAAGGCAAGACCGATAATGAGCGTATAACGTTCTCTTTTTGTAACCGTTCACGGTCAGAATATGAAAATTGGGATAATCAGGAATAAATTGGCGACGGGGCAGCGGTACCATGGAGATAATGGATGAGCGTTTGGGTCATGTAATCAAGCAGATTCCGGCCC
>JAQVID010000369.1 GCA_028695865.1 Thermoguttaceae bacterium
CAATGGCGTTTTGTTCAAGTCTGGCCTGCACATACCAACCCATGGCTCCGGTCAGGGCGCCGGCTACTCCGGCATTGATCACACTTCCTATTCCGGGCAAAAATTTTGTGAGCGACGATGCCGCCATGATACCGGTTGACCGGGCAATAACAGGCAACATGGCGTTCTTGATGAACTCTTGCTTTTGCTCATAAAGAGCAGCCAAAGAACCAATCATGACAAGTTGGCCCGGGCCCAGTATAAGAGCATCGGAGAACGGAATGGGATTTGCTCCCACCAAAGCGGCAGCTGTGGTTGCGGTGGCTATAATAGTATTTGCCATCCCTTTCTTTTCCATAACGGCCTTAATTTTCAGTTCCGTATTCACTGTTTGAGCGGCATAGAACGCGTTTTGGGTCGCGGCAGGTAACATTTGCGCCGAAAGTCTCATTAACTGTTCGATGCCAATGGAACCACCTTCTTCGTCGGATGTTAAAATAATGTGATTATTCGGAATACCCGTTTCCTGAATGATCTTGCGTATGGCGTTTTCCTGATTGGGACGCGTCGAGTCGCCTTTGGTGATGATGGCAATGGTTGAGGCGGGATTAAAAATTTTCTGCATCAGATGTTTGTCACAGTCGGTCACCCGGGCACCTGGTCCCTGAATGGTATACCAAACAAGATGAATATGATTTTCGATATCTTGCAGGTTTCTCATCTGACGTGCTCGAATAAATTGCTCTGTTTCATACAAAAAGGCGTCTTCCGTTTCGCCCAATTCCAGGCCTTTGGAGTCATAAATCACAATATTTTCGTTTTCGTAACGATCGTAACCTTGAGTTTGAGGTTTGCCGCTTCCGACGGCGCTTGCCGGTACAATATCACCCAAAATGGAGCGTATCAACGAGCTCTTGCCGCTTCCGGTATAGCCGCAAACCAGAATATTCGGCCGGACAGACTGCATGGAATTTTTTTGTTTCTGAAAACCTTCGCTAAAAAATTTGTCCAAATTGTCCATTGTTTTCCCTATTATTTTATACTGCTGACATTGAATTTTCGCTGCTGCCTTTTTCGTTTTCTTTTGAAAATGAAGGGGCTGCGCCGCCACAAAAAAAGTCTGGTGGGAACGGTTTCATCTTGTTTAAAAATGTTTATGACCGGCTTTCGCGTTTTTGTTTTCCTTGCTTTAAGGTGTCTTGCGAAAACCGGTCGTTAAGTTTTCCGGTGAATAACGAGAATTATTCGCCCGTTGCGCTGCTGCCGTTTTCCTGGTCGTCCGGCGGATTACTTGCGCCGTTTTTATAATCCTCATAAAACTTTTTGAACTTGTCAAAACTGAAAGACAGGGCAGGTACTTCTTCGCCTTTGATCAATTTGACGGCGATCTCTTCAAAGTTGTTTTTCACGAACATGCCCATGGCCCAGGTAATACCTCCGGCGACGGTGGCATTGATTGCGCTTCCGACCATCGGAATCAGCTTGGTGAGCGAGGTCGCTGTAATGATTCCGGCGCACTGTCCCACGAAGGGAAGGGCAAGTGAAGCGACCATCTTTTTCTCCATGCCGTAGACCATGGCCAGCGAAGCGATCATACCCATTTGGGTCGGTAACAAAAGTGTCGCGTCAGACAGAGGAATCGGTATGACCCCAATACCGGCGGCTGCGACCGAAGCGGTTTTTATAATTGTATTGGCCATTGTTCCTTTTTTGTAAACCTGATCGATTTTGGCCTCAAGGTCTGCCTGTTGTGCCGCCATGAACGCGTCGCGATATGCTTCCGGCAACATTTGACACGAAAGCTCGACCAACTCTTTGGTTCCTTCGGGAGGAACATCTTCGCCTTCACCAGAACAGACGGCCAGAATATGTTCCCGGGCAACTCCGGCTTCGGTCAGGACATTGATAATCGCTTCGAACTGCGATGGTCGTGTAATATCTTTTTTCGTTACGACGACAATAACGTCTTTCGGATTAAATATCGTGTTGATCAATTTAATATCACAAGCCGATACCCGGGCACCCGAACCCTGGATCGTGTACCAAACCAGATGAATATGCTTGTCGAGATCGGTGTCTTCCTGACACTGCCGGACAAAACGTCGGGTTTCTTTCATAAAAGTTTCTTCAGCGACGCCAGGTTCCATTCCTTTGGAATCCCAAATTACTATTTGATCGTTTTCGTACTTGTCGTATCCCATGGTAACCGGGAGGCCGTTCCCGATTCTTGACTCCTCGACGATACTGCCCAGTACGGCGCGAACCAGAGAGGTTTTGCCGCTGCCGGTATAGCCGCAAACCAGAATGTTCGGGCGTTTTCCTTTCATGGCCTCAACGACTTCACCATATTTTTCGTTGAACAGATCAAGAGCTTTGTCTTTCATTCCGCCTGCTGTGTCCATTATTTTCCCCTTAAAATCAGAAAGTGTTTCGAGTACATTACCAGTCAAGTCATTCGCTTTACCCAACCAATCGGATTGAGTATCATTTGCACTATTGTCGTTTTTCAAGATTGTGTTCCTTTCTTTTGGGTGTGACTTTTTTTCCATTCAGTATGGTCACATCATTGTTGCATAAATATTGTCTGTGTTGTTTCCCTTATGCAAATTGGAAATCTGCACGGTTGTTTGTCATTTTGCTTCGTCAGAATATATTTGGAATACATAAAGACTCCTTGCGTTCCTTTTCTGACCAACAGGGAGCATTTTCGTTGTTCCCTGGATTTTGCCTTCTGCGGTTTGTTTGAAACGAACATGAGTTTCTTGTGTTGGACCGGTTTAAAATCATGTTTGGTTGTCTCCTTGGGCAAGCATTCGTTTTCTCTTGTGATGTTAACAAGTATAACGAGAACACAGTGAAATGTCAAAAGGATCCACGACCCGCCCTGTCGTACCTCGAGTATTTTTTGTGCTTTGCTTCCAAATAAAGCTTTTTTGAAGAGCAATTTAGCCACTGTTGAGGCATTGTCTTTTCAAAAACCTCCCAGGGATATTTTCCGAATCGTATCAGTGTGAAGACATATTGATTTTACATGACGAAAAATAGAATGACAAGCCAAAACTTCGGAAAAGTAACCAAATGGCTTAAAAAGTATGAAAAAATTCTTCTGCCCCCAGGCCGGTGGCTGCAATGCGGGGGCATAGAGGCCAAAAAGGGATAATATACGGCGAGGTTAGTCGGAGCGATTTCGCGAAATGCAAAGCGGTGTTCGCGTCGTGGTGCAAAGATTATCTTGTACATCGCGACGCGGAAATTGGATTGTACTTGCGTTTTTTAGTCGGCGGTCGTTCGTCCGGTCGCGACGTCGAATTCATCGACAGCCGGAATGAGCAGCGCGATCGTTGTAAAGGAATAGGCCAAAACAATCACGAAGAAGACCCATTGTGTTTGCCCCAATAGCAGACTGGTAATGGCGTAAAAGGTCGCCAGAGGACAAATGAACGAAGCCAACGCAATGGCCGACGACGGATTACGTGCTCCCAAACTGATATAAAGGCCAATACCACCGCCGAGCATGAATGCCAAAAACGGTTGCAATTGGGCTTCAAACGAGCCGCTGAACGCAATCATGATCCACATGCAGGTCGCAATACCCACGAAGAGGAAAAAGATAATGCCCAAGCTGGTTGCTACGGCACTTCGCGTATTATCGTATTGCATACCGATATGAACACCAACCATGGCAACGAAAAAGAAAAGTACGCACAGCCCTCCGACCAGAAAGCCGAGATTCGCCGTTGAGATTCCTCCCAAATACCAAAGATAAACGCAAAGCAACAGAGGCAGAACAACAATCTCTTTCATATTATAGAAGGTTCCGCCCAACTTGCCGTATACGAATTCCTTGGGGGTAATATCGCTGACGAGCAGAAGATGAAATGTTCCGCCATCGCGTTCGCTTGTCAACGACGCAACCGACTGCGCGTTGACCAACATGAGCGACAGGAGCAGAAGCGGGACGACCGGCCCGGCCATTTGCCCCAGGGTGGGAGCGGCTGTCGTCGCGAAGAGCGAATGCAGTGCCCAGCCGCACGCCAAAAAGAGGAGAAAGTAAACGATTCGAATCACATAAGCCCGACGGCCATACGCCGCGGTACAAATCTCACGCCAAATGACCGGATTGTCCCACACATGGCGAACCTTGCCCGGGGCAGCCGAAATCGACGCGTCCATGCGATAGCGACCTTGCGGATCAGACGCGACGTTGTAATGCTCCGCGTCTTGTACTTTGTCGTGCTTTAAGTCGGGATGCTCCGCTTCCTGGGCAAAAAGATTGTGCTCCAGCGAATCATAAGGATTGGACGCAATCGCCTCACCGCTTTGCGCGGACAGACGCTCTTGTGACTCGCGTTCCAGCCGGGCCTGTACGGCTTCTTTGCGCCAGGTGTCTTCTTCCGGCGTACCTTGTCGAAGCTCACGTGACGGATTCCAGATACGAACCATGACAATGGCAAACGCGTTAATACCTATCGTTAAAACGGCAAAGACGAGCAAATACCACTGAATCGGCGCAATCAGGCCAACGAGCATATTCTCACCCATTTCGACCGCCGGGCGCGAGGCGACCAAAACGGCACGCCACGGACTCATTGCGGTTGCAATGGCGGTCGTCGAGGCCCCCAACCACGACATTC
>JAQVID010000006.1 GCA_028695865.1 Thermoguttaceae bacterium
TGACTCCCGGCGGCAAACGAACAAATAAAGGTATGTCTGTGCCTCCCCGTTATAAGAGTGTCGATGAACTTCCCCTTAAGTTCGATCCCAAAGATTGTATTCGACCTTGCAAAAAAGCATACAGTCAAAAGGGCGGTTTGGCAATTCTCTTCGGTAATTTGGCTCCCAACGGAGCGGTTGTGAAGACGGCGGGCGTCTTGCCCGGGATGATGGTTCACACCGGACCGGCCGTCGTCTTTGAATCGGAACCGGAAGCCTATCAAGGAATCGTTGACGGTAAGGTCAAAGCGGGCGACGTGGTCGTTGTCCGTTACGAAGGACCGCGCGGCGGACCCGGTATGCAGGAAATGCTCGGCCCCACCGCCGCGATCAAGGGCGTTAAGCTCGACGATTCGGTTGCGCTTATTACAGACGGGCGATTCTCGGGTGGTACCGCTGGTGCGTGCATTGGTCATATCAGTCCGGAAGCCGCCGATGGTGGACCCATTGCGCTCATTAAAGACGGTGATATCATCGAAATTGATATTCCCAACCGAAAGATTGACGTAAAGCTTTCGCCCGCTGAACTCAAGAAACGGGCAAAGAACTTCAAACCGCGAGAACCTCGTTACAAGACCGGTTACTTGTCGAAATACGCGTCAATGGCCTCCAGTGCCGACACCGGTGCGGTCATGCGATGGAAGTAATTGTATCGCACGCTGTGTAATGTGAACTGCGAGCCGGGAAGAAGTTTCCGGTTCGCGCTTCGCAGTTAATGTTGTAAAGAAAGATGCAAGACGAACGTCCGGGACTGATTGCCGGTCCATACCAGCCATAGCATGAGGAAGAAGAATATGAATAGAATCACCATGAAACGTGCCGCGGTGTGTGTCGGCATCCTTCCGCTTCTGTTTTTTTCGTTTGTCGCTTCCGCGGAAAGTCTCTCCCCCAAGATCGTGCCCGCCGTGCTCAAAGCGGATGACTATCGGCATTACGTCGAGAGCTTTAATCGCGACGATGAAGAATTAACTCGCAATTTGTATCCCAATGCCGCTGCCTGGGTTTTCATGCAAAATAATATTCCTTTGCTTGACTATCCCGACAAAACGCTCGAAAAAACATATTACTTTCGCTGGTGGACGTACCGTAAGCATATCAAGCGAACGGCAAAAGGGGAACTTATTGTTACAGAGTTCCTTCCCCCCGTTCCCTGGGCAAGTCAAGAAAACGCAATTTCCTGTCCCGCCGGACATCATTTTCGTGAGGGCCGTTGGCTTCATGACGAAACGATTCTCGACGATTACGCCCGATTTTGGCTCAATAGCGGTCGGGCGATTCGCAATTACAGTTTCTGGCCCGCTGACTCCCTGTGGCAACAATCGCTTGTTACCGGTAAAACGAAAAACGCCGTTGAACTTCTGCCAAAACTGATTGCCAATGTCAATGCCTGGGAGGCAGAGCATCTCGACCCGTGCGGACTCTTTTGGCAAAACGATGGCCGCGATGGAATGGAAGTTTCTGTCGGCGGCTCCGGATACCGTGTTACGATCAATACATACGAATTCGCCGATTCACTTGCAATTTCCCGATTTGCCGCCATTGCCGGCAACAAGGCTCTTGCCAAAGAATGGAACGATAAGGCTCTGCGAATCAAAAAAACAATGAACGAAAAACTTTGGGATTCCAAATCGCAGTTCTATAAAGTCGCTCCACGCGTTAAAACGGCCGATGCTCCACTTGTGCTTCAGGACGTTCGCGAAGAGCACGGCTATACTCCCTGGTATGCCGATAATGCTTCAATCGTTCCCGTCGAATACAATATCGCCTGGCAACAGCTTACCGATCCGAAAGGTTTTTTTGCCCCTTATGGTCCAACAACCACAGAGCAGCGTCATCCCGGATTCAAGGTCGTTTACACAGGACATGAATGCCAATGGAACGGCCCAAGTTGGCCCTATTCGACCTGTATTACCCTTACCGGACTGGCCAATCTGATCAACCGCGAAAGTGCCGCCGGTCGCGATCACGATAAACTGGCCAAAGCCTTTCGCCAAACACTGGATATTTATACCGCTTCTCATTTCCGAAAAACCGAAACCGGAAAAACGCTCTGCTGGATCGACGAAAATCTCAACCCCTTTACCGGTGATTGGATTTCGCGAACCATCCTGATTCAGAACAAAGTAAAATCGGCCAAGCATATTTATGAACGCGGGAAAGATTACAACCATTCGACCTACTGCGACCTTATTATCAACGGCCTTATTGGCGTGCGTCCACTCCTGGAAAACGCCATTGAAGTCTTTCCGCTTGTCGACCACCATATCGAATATTTCTGCCTTGACTCCGTTGCGTACCATGGCCACGGACTGACAATCCTGTATGACAACACAGGAAAGCGATACAACAAAGGAATTGGTTTTCGCGTATTGATAGACGGAAAAGAAATTTATATATCGGACAAATTACCAGCCAAACCGGTTCACGTTGAATTAAAACCAGGCAATAAAGCAAAAACGCTGTGATTACATGTATGAGTATCGCACCTGTTCACACAATAAGTTCATACTGTGTAAGCAGGTCGCTTCACCTTTTTTCCAACCTGTGTAACCGATATAAATTTTGCCCAAACAGCAAAAGTTTTCAAGAAAAACAAATCTCCGGCAAAAAAACTTGAGTTGCACAGTTTTTTGGGTATAATATAAATAGTGTCGCTTGCTAATGAGAACCCACCTGGGCCACGGCTTTCTGGCCGTTGCTCATGGCAAATGCAAGACACATCATTACCCCGCCTGCACCCTGCCCCGTTTACCTACAGAGTAATTTATGAAACCGAGCACGCAACGATACCTGATCGTATTCGTTTCTCTTGCCCTGACCGCATTCCTTGCCGGAGGTTTGTTGGTCGGTTGGAAGTTGATTAAAGACTACAATCTTAAATTAAGCGACAGCGAATTTCTCGCCAAGCAGCTTGCCAGAATCAAGGAAGCCGAAGGGGATAATTCCTCGGGCTCCAAAGGCCGTGTCAAGACAGTTCGGACCTCGAAAGCCGTTCGGGAAAAATTGGGTGCTACCCGCTTCTTCTCCGGGCGATTGGTCGAGATTCACCGCAGTATCCTGGCTGCCGAGACGACCGGACCGATTGTCGTCATGCCCGTAGAAGTTGGCATGTCAGTCAAAGAAGGGCAAACGCTCATTGCCGACGTCGATACCATTTGGACAAAATTGGCTTCCGATCAGGCAAAACGTCAAATTGAAGTCAGTCGCGTTCAACTCAAGTTCAACGAACGCGAATACGACCGACTCAAAAATTTGAGTAATCAGGGGCCCGGATATGTTTCGGCCAGTGATCTGGATTCGCAACAATTGAAAATCGAAGAACTGAAGGCCAATATTTCCCTTCAGGAAGTTGTACTGGCCGAAGCGGAAAAAAGAGTTGCCCGGTCACGCATTATGGCCCCTTACAACGGTGTGATTGTTCGAAAACTTTCTGAAATCGGCGCTTTTGTTTCGCCTGGTTCGCCTTTGGTCGAGATTGTGTCCAGCGGTAAAATCGATGCCGAACTTCAGGTCAGTGAATCGTTTATCGACCGCTTGAAAGTCGGTGACAAGGTTCCGATTTGGATAGACTCCTTGAATCAGGAAACAGAAGGAACGATTTTTTCGATCGTTCCGTATGGTTCGACAGCCGCCCGATCGTTTCCGGTTCGTATTCGCCTGGACGATCAAAGCGGTCGTCTTAAAGTCGGAATGAGCGTACGAGGTCGGCTGCAAATTACCGACGCGAAAGATTCTATTGTCGTCGAAAAAGACGCCGTTCTGGATCGACCGGACGGAGCGCTGATTTGGGTCGTGTCCAACAAAAAGGACGACCAGGGTAAAGAGCTTCCCAATCACAAGGCTGCGCAACCCGTTCAGGTCGTTATTACGGCTCGAACGGACACAAAATACGCGGTTGTCCCCCTATCGACGGAAGGAAGAAACGTATTGCGCCCAGGTGTCGATTGCGTTATCGAAGGAGCCGACCGACTCATGGTGAACGAACAGGTTACTGTCGCGACCATTGCCCCTGAACTGATGAAGAATCTTCCCAAGGCTTCCGGACATTCGATTATCGCTCCCGTAGAAGACACTCCGTTCTTCGATGTGCCCGACTCGCAAAAGAATGCCGACAGCAAAGATGTTGCTCCCGCAAATCAAACACCCCCTTCTGCTCCGGCCGCGACCGGTGCAAATCCGTCCGCGCCATCTGCCGGAGCACACACCGTTGCGACTTCTGCCCCTGATATTCCTGTTTCCGACGCGGCAACGCCGCAAGCGAAAGATTTCCGGGGGAAGAACGAATGAACTTCATCAAGTATTCGATCAATAACCCGGTCAAAGTTATTGTCGGCATGTTACTGACCGTCTTGTTCGGCATCATTTCTCTTTTTGCCATTCCAACGCAACTCACCCCGGACGTGGACCGCCCGCTCATTACGGTCCGTACAACGTGGTCTGGCCGAAGTCCCGAAGAAATCGAACAAACGATTATTCTTGAACAGGAAAAACGACTCAAAACGCTTCAGGGCTTGTATCAAATGCAATCGACGGCCTCTCTCGGTCAGTCGTTTGTCCGACTTGAATTCGATGTAGGGTACGATATAACGCGCGCCGTCCTCGAAACAACCAATCGACTTGACGAAGTACCCGATTACCCCGAAGATGTTGACCGCCCTGTCGTTCGCGCCGCCAGTGCGGAAACAGATGAAGCTGTCGCTTACGGTCTCATCCAGGCGCAGAGTCCGGGGCCCGGCTTCGAAATCGCCGAGTTTTACGACTACGCCGACCGGTTTATCAAGCCGGCTCTGGAACGCGTGGACGGCGTTGCTCAGGTCGAAATTTACGGCGGACGGGAGCATCAGGTTCAAGTCCGATTTGATCCAAACGTTTTGGCCCAGGCGGGCATAAAAGTTACTGAACTGGAAGCGGCTCTCCGGGCGGACAACGTGAACGAATCGGCAGGCGACTGGGCAAACGGACGCCAGGACATTCGATTCCGTGTTATGGGCCGATTCAGTGACCTCGAACCGATTCGCAAAACAATCGTCAAGTTCGACAAAGGAACGCCCATTTATGTCGAAGATATTGCCGAGGTCAATCTTCTTTTGGCCAAGCGAACTTTTTTCGACATGAGTAAAGGCGAGCCTTCCATGACGATTATGTTCCAGCGCGAGGCGGGTGCCAATGTGCTCGACATCATGACGAAAGTAAAAAAGCGTCTGGCCCAAATGCAGGAAGAAGGAGGACTCTTCCGCGGATATAAAAACGATCTTTACAAAATTCGCGCAAGACTGATTTACGACGATTCCGTTTATATTACGCAAGCAATTGATCTGGTGAAATCGAACATGATTTCCGGCAGTATTCTCGCGATTGTCGTTTTGCTCCTTTTCCTCCGGAGTATGCGGCCGACAATCATTATCGCGATTTCCATTCCCATTTCTGTCTTGGCTACGTTCATCGTCATGGGCATGACGGGGCGAACGCTCAATGTAATTTCATTGGCCGGCTTGACCTTTGCGGTCGGCATGGTCGTCGATAATTCCATTGCCGTTTTGGAAAATATTGACCGGCATTTGCACTTGGGAAAACCCCCAAAGCAGGCTGCTTACGACGGAACACGCGAAGTCTGGGGAGCCATTCTTTCGTCCACATTAACTACGGTCGCTGTGTTCGGACCTGTCTTGACCGTAAAGGAAGAAGCCGGACAGCTCTTTTACGATATCGCTTTGGCGATTTGCGCCGCCATTCTGCTCTCGCTCGTCGTCGCCGTAACCGTCGTCCCTTCCGCTGCCGCCAAACTGCTCAAAGAAGTCAAGCCGTCTACAAATCCGGTGCGAATCGCGTTTAAATCGGTCTTTGGTCTTGCGACTGTCGCCGCTTGGTGTCGCGATCTTTACGCTTCAATGATTCATGCCTTAACCATGCGCTCCGTCGCCGGTGTTTGGACCCGCCTGGTTATTTTTATTACGGTGACCATTATATCCGTCGTCTTGAGTTATCAGATGATGCCCCCGGCAAGTTACTTGCCCTTGGGAAATAAAAACGGTATTTACGGCAATATGTCGCTCCCACCGGGCTACTCACTTCAGCAAAACACACTGACCGGTCGACGAATCAACGTCATGCTCAAACCATATTACGAAGCCAAAACGACTGACGATGTTAAAAAAATTACCGATAAAGACCCGCTCATCGATCTTCGAACGGGTCAAGTCGTCCAGAACGTTCCTCCTATCAAAGAATTCTTCATTGTTCTTAGCGGCGCTCGAACGTTCATGATGTGTACCAGTGCCGATCCGCTCAATGTGCGACCGCTTCAGGCTCTGGTGAGTAAAGTCTTGAACTCCATTCCCGAATCACGCGGAATGGGATCGCAACAGAGCTTGTTCGGTCGAATGGCCGGCGGGAATTTGGTCTCCTTCGAAGTTGTCTGCGACGACATTGCGCGTCTGCGCGAATCAGCCTACTATCTCCAGCAGAAGCTTATTAAACGTTACTCCGCCGCCGGCGTCCGTACTGCTCCCGGCGAAGTCGTCCTCACTGGACCTGAACGACAACTGCGTATCAATCAGATCAAAGCCAAGGAGCTTGGAATCACAACTCGCGAAATCGCAACCGCTGCCCGGGCAATGCTCGACGGCGTTGACTGCGGCGACTTCGATTTCGAAGGCGATACGATCGATCTGGTCGTCGTACGCAATCCGGCCATTCCACTGGCTCCGGATCAAATACAGGAACTGCCGCTGGCCGTACGCGACAGTGACGGAACAAACAAGATCGTTCCCCTTTCGGAAGTCGTCGATTTTGTCCCCACGGAGGCGTCTCAG
Organism: Thermoguttaceae bacterium; assembly: GCA_028695865.1. Classification (GTDB taxonomy): domain Bacteria; phylum Planctomycetota; class Planctomycetia; order Pirellulales; family Thermoguttaceae; genus JAUNBG01. The sequence continues at coordinate 6,852 of JAQVID010000006.1, forward strand.
CAGATTCGCCGTTTTGAGCAGGAACGCGCCATTCGAATCATGGTTTCCCTGCCCGAAGAAAAAGCGCTCGAAGAGGTCGAAAATGAAATCATGGCAACGGTACAGGACTGCCGTAATGAAGGCGGCCTTACACCGGACGTTCGAATCATTATGTCCGGAAGCGCCGATAAGTTGGCCCAAACCAGAGCGGCCATGCTCGGCCATTGGACCGGTTTCAATGCCCCTTCAATCCAAAGTCTTCTTACCAGCCGATTCTTTTTGGCTCTGCTCGTAACGTATCTGCTCATGGCGGGCCTGTTCGAAGATTTCCTCTATCCTGTAGTAATCATGCTTAGTGTACCACTGGCCATGGTCGGAGGATTTCTCGGTTTGGCCTATGTCAATCATCTTGACCCAACACAGCAGCTCGACACGCTCACCATGCTCGGTTTTATTTTGCTCATAGGCGTCGTCGTGAATAACGCAATATTGCTCGTGCATCAGGCCCTGAACTTTATGCGTGGGTATGGTGAATCCGAAGAAGATGTTATCGAAAAACTGGAGCCACGCGAGGCCATTCGCGAATCCGTCCGAACTCGCTTGCGCCCTATTTTCATGACGACCGCAACAAGTGTTTTCGGCATGCTCCCGCTCGTACTTGCTCCTGGTGCCGGAAGCGAATTGTATCGCGGAATCGGCGGGGTGGTCGTTGGCGGTTTAACTTGTTCCACAATTTTTACCCTCATGATCGTTCCACTCGTTTTCAGTCTCGTCATTGACGCTCAATTGGCCTCCCGCTGGGCCAGACAATCGCTGTTTGACTTTTTATTCCGGAGAAAAAAATTACCTCAAAACGACGTGCCCCAACGGCCCGCCGCGTAATACAATGATTCGTTCGCGCTGGTTAACTTTCGTTCCCAACGCGAAACTGTTTTATTGAACGGATTGACTCCGCTTAATCAAGGAAGATTATTGCTCATGACAGAATATCAAATACCTCAAATTACCGTGCGAAGTTGGAACCATCGTTCCTCGCCCGTGGAAGTTTCCTCCATGCTGTTTGGAAACGACGCGACGTTCACGACGATGCCAAATGTCTATAGTTTTCGCAAACCAACGGCAACGGTTCCCGTTAAAGTTTTTGCCGTTCCTGTCAAAAAGTGCAAGATTCCCGTTCGGATAAAAAGTTGGTATTTTACTCCGGTTCAAAATATTGAATTTTCAAAAACCAACACGGAACCATCGCCCCAAACTGCTGCAAACAATGCCCCAAGTCAGAGGCCTCACGGAACAGATACTGCTTCCGAAAACTCACCGGCTCGCCCTGATACGCAACAGACCGATTTGCACAATGGTCAAAATGCTTTTCGCGAATTGCCCAATGACCCAACCCGTATTCGTGTGCCCGACGACGTAATTAAGATTGAAGATCGACTCGGGTATATTTTGCAACCCCCGCTTGAATCGCTCTTGGCCATGGATACGCTTGAAATGCCTTTCGAGCCGTTTACTTATCAGAAGCAGGGTGTCGGATTTCTTTACAGCTCTCACTTTGCCATTCTGGCCGACGAAATGGGGTTGGGAAAAACGATGCAGGCAATTACAACCATTCGCCTTTTGCTCCGAACCGGTGAGTGCCGTCGTATACTCCTGGTCTGTCCCAAGCCACTCGTTACGAACTGGAAAAGGGAATTCGAACTCTGGGCACCCGAGATTCCCATTCAAGTCATCGAAGGCAAAGGAGAGCGCCGACAATGGTTATGGCAAGATTGCGACGTGCCCGTTCGTATCGCCAATTACGAACTTCTTCAGCGCGACAGGGAATTGTTTGAACTCCCCGAAAGTTGCCACCGCTTCGATCTGGTCGTTCTCGATGAATCGCAGCGCATCAAGAACAAATCGTCGGGAACGTCCGAAGCGGCACGGGCCATTCCCCGAAAAAGAAGTTGGGCTCTGACCGGTACCCCCGTAGAAAATTCATCCGAAGACCTCGTGGGTATTTTTGAGTTTCTCTCGCCCGGTTTTCTCGAATCCGGCCTGAAACCGTCTCGCGTGTGTCGCATTGTCGGCGACCATATTTTGCGGCGGACAAAAGACATGGTACTTAAAGATTTACCACCGAAACTGATACGCGACGCGCACATCGAACTTGAGGGCGAACAGTGGGAAACTTATCGGCTTGCGCAAGAAGCCGGTGAAATACGCCTCAACGAAATGGGCGATTCCGTAACGCTTCATCACGCGTTTGAATTGATCATGCGACTCAAGCAGATTTGCAATTTCGATCCCGTGACTGGACAAAGCGCAAAAATTGAGCGACTCCTGGCCGATCTCGATGAAGTTGTTCAAAGCGGACGAAAAGCAATTATTTTCAGTCAATGGGTCGAAACTCTTTTAACACTTAAAGATCGGTTGCGACAATTTCACCCCTTGGAATACCATGGACGAATTCCGTCTAAAAATCGTGATCAGGTAATCAACACGTTTCGGAACGATCCTGACCGACCTGTAATCCTCATGAGTTATGGAGCAGGAAGCGTCGGACTGAATTTGCAATTCGCTCAATATGTTTTCCTGTTCGATCGCTGGTGGAATCCCGCTGTCGAAGACCAGGCAATCAACCGTGCTCACCGCATTGGAGCCGCCGGACCCGTTACCGTCTCGCGATTCGTTTGTGTTGATACTATTGAAGAAAAAATCGATCGTATTCTGGAAGAAAAACGACTCTTGTCCGACACGATTCTCTCCGGTGCTCAAGGCCTGAACTGTTCCCGCGGCCTCACCCAGGATGATATCTTCAGTCTGTTTAACCTCAAACGAAAACCCGATGGCCCCCCGAAAGAATAAACGAATAAAAGGGCCCGGGCCGAATGGCGATTGAGCGGTTTTAGGGACGCGTCTTCCCCATAAACTTACCGACTGAGACTCTTCCGGGGTGTTTATTGAATGATTTACATTAAATATTAGCACGGTCAAAAATCACATTCATCGTCTTTAACGAGACCTGTGATTTTACGTGTTCAGGTCAAACAGAACTTGTGCCCTCCCACGGGGTGTTGAGCCCAAACTCCGCATTTCACGACAAAACACGGCTCCATTTGCCCAAACCATGATCTTATAACATGTTACGTCGTATCTCCAAAAAGTTTCCGAACTTGAGACAACACATTTCACCATCCATATTGAACCATTTCGAATCACATCGCGTCGCTCACGGGCGTACAAACCGGGTACCCGCTCAATCATGCCTGCCAACGTCGCCTCACGAAACACCTCGGGAATCAAGCGTTCCGACGGATTTTTTGGCTCTCTGCCGTTGCGTTTTTCTCGTTTTCTTTGCTGTCACCGTTTTGTCTCGAATTCACTGGACAATCGCCGTTTTTAAGCTATAATCATTTTTAATCAGGAAGGGTCATTTGTAATTGTTTTTTATCCAAATGTCCGTTTTCTAACTGTTTTTGCGCAAAAGTAATCGTTTTTCCTGCCGAAGAGGCGCCTCTAAGCGTTTTTAACTGCTTGGGCGGGAAGAAAAAATCGAGCCGCCCCGTTTGGGGCAAAGAAAAACAAGGTGTGTCATGGAACCGTTGGGATACCAATTTCTGGTCGAGCAATTTGATCTTTCCGTTCCCGAACTCTATAAAAAAAGCTTCCTTTCTGCAACCGCCAAGCAAAGCAAAGAGGTTTATTCCACTGGTGAAGAGGAATACTTCCCGTCTCGATTCAACAAAGTCGCTCGTACTTGGCAGGACCAACTTCTCTTCGCATTGAAAAACGAAGGCGTGAATCTCGCCGTTTTGAACGCCTTGTTTCGGAAACTGTCGGATAAAGAGCTGATACGATTTATTCTCGACGAACCGACCGGCAAGTACCGTCGCCGAGTCTGGTTCTTTTACGAATTCTTTTCACAAAGAGAGCTTCCGATTCAGGCACTCAATCAAGGAAACTATATCGCCGCGCTGGAGCCGGACGAGTATTTCACTACAGAAGCATCCGAGAACCGACCGGAGAAACGCGCCCGTCGCCAACGAGTGATCAATAACCTGATCGGTAACAGCGTTTTCTGCCCGATTGTCCGCAGAACGAAAAAATTGAAAGAATTTCAGGCCATTGATCTGACGGCTCGAATAAAACAGATCGAATCCGATTATCCGTCCCATCTTGTCGCCAAAGCTACGAAATATCTCTGTATGAAGGAGACGAAATCGTCATTTGCCATCGAACGATTAACGCCCAACCAGCGACGAATGGCCCGTTTTGTCGAACTGCTCAAACGCAAGTGCGACGTAAGTCTGACGAAAGATTTTCTGATTCGGATACAAAACGACATTGTGGACGAACGCTATCGGAACAATGACTACCGTAAGTCACAGGTCTATGTGGGGGAAAGTCTTACGCCAATGGACGAACGAATTCATTACATTGCGCCCAAGCCGGAAGATATCGGATATTTGATGAAATCGTATTTGGAAATGGCCGACGATTTGTTGAAAACCGACAGCGATCCAGTCTTGTCGGCCGCGCTAATTTCATTCGCCTTCGTTTTTCTGCATCCGTTTGACGATGGCAACGGGCGTCTTCATCGGTATCTGCTGCATTACGTTCTTTCCCGCCGCCGCTTTATTTCCGAGGGAATGATCTTTCCGTTCTCTTCACAATTTCACAGCGATCCTGCCAGTTACGATCGAATGCTGGAATCGGTTTCGGAACATCTGATGTCACTCATCGAATATCGGCTTGACAGCCAGGGACGTATGACCGTCGAAAATGAGACGGCTGATTATTACCGTTTTCTCAACATGACAGAAATCGCCGAGTCGTTCTATCAGACAATTTTGAAGGTAATCGATGAGGATTTCTCAAAGGAACTGAAATATCTTTATGCAAACGAGTTGGCCAAAAAGGAACTGCCGGCCGTTGTCGATCTGCCGGACGAACGCTTGCGGAGTTTTATCCAATTGGTCCGCCAAAACAACGGCCTGTTTCCCTCCCGACGTCGCAAGCTCTTTGCCGAACTAACCGATAAAGAAATTGTCGAGTTAACTCATATTGTTAAAAAACGGCTCTGCGATTTCAATATCGATAGCGACGAACCGTGACACGAATGGTTGTTATACCATCCCCGTGATGATTTTGCAACTTACCGTGATGTTTCAGTCTCTTTTTTCCCCAGGAAAACGATCAGGGCAGATTTCCTGTCAGAAATTCAGCGGAATACAAAGCCAATACTTCAAAAAAAATCGTCCGGGACCGAACCGCTAAATCAGCCGTCGATCACGCGGATATCTCCCTGATCGTCTGTTTTGGACGCAACGATCATGTTGCCCAATCACAGGAACCGGCTCGACACGTTCCCTGCTGTTTTAAATTTTTAATCATCCGCGTCGGTTGAGTCGTCGACACAATACCGAATATAATCGAGTATCAGCTCGTCAACGTCCTTTGCAGGCGGTTGTTCATTCACTTGTCCCGTCCATTCGTCGAGAACTGTTTTCAATGGTTTCAGGCCGTTTGTGAAGTGGTCCTCCATCGCCACACAAAATAAAATATCAATCTTTGCCCATACCTGCTTCATGTCATCCATATTGATAATTTCCACATTGTCGTTGTACACGACCAGAGAATCGATTTTTCGATCGATACATTTTTCCAGTCGTTTCCGCATTTTCATGTTCTGTGTTAGCGGCGAAACATAATGCAAAATGCCAGAAAACCATAACGGTTCCATGCCATTGAACGCCATTTCGTCGGCCTGCCAGCTACCAGGATGATCGAACGAGCTGATCAGAAGATAATGATTATTCGCGTTCACTATTGCGTAATCGGTACCATGTTCGTTAAAACGTTTAATGACTTCACACGAATAATCCAGGCAACGATCCAGTTGCCCCATCGCCGGCGAAAAAGCAAATGTATTTCCCTTATTGTACTCGCCCCCTCCGCCGAACACTTGCTCGCAATCTTCGTCGCTATCTTCGTTATTGTCGCATTCATCCGATGAGTGATTCATACAAACCCGATCCGAAAAATTATTCGTTTGCGAAAGAAGACTGTACCTGTTGTCAAAATATCTTTTCATTTCCCTGGGCAGGACGAGAACATGATAAACCGGATACGTTGTTTGCGCGTAGTCGTTGCCATCGGCTTGCGGCATAAAGGCAATGTTTACAAGCGATAATACAGTACGCTTCAATTTATCATAATTCCATTCCACTTCATAAAACGACGTCGGTGTATTGAGGAAGTAGAGCTTGTCAGCGCAATGATAAAATACGGGATTCTTCAAGACCATTCCATATTCGCCCTGAACAATTAATTCCGCGTCGCTATTGACAATGACGTTCAATGTTCCCGACAGTGTAAACGAATCTGAATTCTTGTACGACGACTGATCCAAGTCGTCGTCTTTGTAATAACGCATTGTTTTCATCGCTATTTCTCCCGCTTTCCCAAGCCGCAAAAGCCAAATCCCGTACCCGACTGTGAATGGAGCTCGCTCAAACGAGCGAATAACGCCTGTCGAAAATTCGTTTCCGTCGGTTCAAGATTCTTATAGAGCAAATCGATGTTTGTTTCCCGCAATATCGCCGCAATGGTTGAGAATGGCTCGCCCTCGGTTCCCTGAACAAACCGGTCGATTGTCTCGGAAGACAACGTAATCCCGTTTTTCTCCAAAAAGCCACGCAGGTATTGCGCTCGATTCTTCGTACTCGGAAACGAAAACTGCAAAACTTCCCCCAGTCGGCCTTTTCGTATCAGAGCAGGATCGATTCGGTCGAGATAGTTCGTCGCCGCCAGAAACAAAATGTCCGGCTTTTTACCAAATCCGTCAAGCTGCTGGAGCAGTTCGTGAATAACGGGATTGGGTTGAAAAACAACATCCCTGCTCCCTATCGAGTCGAATTCATCGGCAAATACGATGCAGGGTGCCATGAGCCTGGCCACACGAAACAGATCCTGAACCTTCTCCAAATCCACCAGTTGACTACTGGAAACCGGAATGAATGGAAGTTTCGTCTCATAGGCCAGATATCGGGCAAAGTTGGTCTTGCCCGTGCCGGGTGCGCCGACCATAATGGCGCAGCGGGACTCCGGTTCGACTGGCGTTCCGTTCGGCATTTTAAAGCGTTCAGGATGCAGCAGGAAAGCGATAATACGCCGAACTCTATCCAGTTGATCTTCAACGCCAACCGGCTTGTCCATCGGAGCGGGATGCTCCACCGGGAGCCAGTCGCCGTATTCAATACGTCGCGATTGCTGATACCGAACGTCTTCGAAGCGAACCTTGACCCGATCCCCAATAACGGTAGAACAACTCTTCCAGGACAAAAAATCGCCGCGTCGTATGCGAGCCTGTTTTTCGAATTCATAATTCGGAAGGTCGGGTACCTCGATGTCGATTCCGCTAATCATCGCTTCGGAAAAACAGCTCTCGTATCCGTCGCAAATCGTCGCAAAACACGAAAGCAGGCTCTCCGGGGTCGGAATCTTCGTGTCGTTTTCCAAAAGCAAACGGCAAAACCCCTCTTCCGATGAGACATTCAGTTCCGCATTGTATGTCTTTTTGAGTCGCTGACGTTCCATTTGAATCGCGTCGATCAAAATTTCTTTCAGTTCGTCTTCCGTATGCTTTTTCAGAATGATTATTTCGTCGAATGTATTCAAAAGACCGAACAAATGCTTGTTTCTCGGGTTTTGACACAGCGCTTTAACAAGTTCATGTCGGGAAATACTCTCCCTTCTTTTTGCCGATTTTTCAACAAAATCCTCAAAAGCCTGGTCGGTCGTGATTGTACAAAACACGATATTGTTTCTCGACTCGATCCGTTTTTCATAATACAGATCGGTTGCTTCTCCCGCAATAAAGGATTGCAACAACGGAACCGTACCGGGCGTTCCAAGATTGATGTTTTCGAACAGCAGCAGACCAAAAGGCTCCGCTTCCGTATACTGATACAAACAGCCCTGTTTCGCGTTTTTGTAGGAACATTGCGTACCGAGAAAGGTACTTTCGAAACTCTCGTGATGAACGAATCCGGTCATATCACGTGTTTCCGCCCGGCCGTACTGAATTTTCATGCTTATAAAGGCCTTTTCGACCGATTGGAATATTCGGGTCTTCCCAATGCCCTGTGGTCCAAGCAGAAGAATACTAAGCGCCTTGCCGTCTTCAGAGGGTGCAAGCCATTTCCGCCTCAAAGTACAAACGATTTTTTCCGCCGCCTCTTTTTGACCCGGGACATGCTTGACGATTTGTGATCTCAATGAGTTGACCTTGATCATCACATCCTTCACGCGCTCATCCTGTGGACGGCTATCGTAATAACGGACAAAATTCGTATAAGCGATTTGATCCACGACCGCGTGATCATTGGGAAGCCCGCACTGAATAAGCGTACTCCTCATAATCTCCGGCATAAACCGACAGAGAATCCAGGCAAAATGAATCGTATCGAATCGCGTTATCCGGTATCGATATATCAGATCATAGCCTTCCGTTCCCGGCACAGAGGTATCGAAGATCGTACTGAGTTCATCGTTGAAGTCAAATATATCCCAAGAGGCCTGGTCGGTGGAAAATGCTACATTGAATTTGTCGGACACTTTTTCGAGGTATTCCTTGAAATAATCGGGGCATACTTCGATCTTTCGATCAAAAAGACGATCAAAAGCCTGGGTATATACGAGCAGGGCAACAAACAAATGATCTGCCGCGACATAATTCAGTTTCTCTTCCTTTGCCAGCATGGACGCCAAAAGCAAGACTTCCCAAGCTTCTCTGGTTAGCTCAATGTGTCCTAATTTTTCGTGTATCGTTGTCATGGTATTACCTCCCGACTTTCTTACGTTATTGTTTCTCTTGCAAAGGGCAAGAGAAAAGTGATATACTTAACAGTGCAAGTATCGTGCCAATTATAACAGTTTCGCAGAGAAAAGGTCTTTGCCCCTTTGTTTTACGAAACAGGAAGAACTGTACACAAGTATACGCCGGTATGCTGTGATGTCAAAAAAAGACTCGATGGCCATGAAATCTCGCAATATCGCGTGATCAATCGTAATCAAATCGTAATCAATATGGAATATTGAACGTCACTTCAGGACAAAAAGCATTTCCGACGCGATAAGACTGGAATAGGGAAAAGCCTGTTCCCGACTGCAATATCTTGTTCGACCCTATGAACAATGGGTACGCTTTCATATATTCGGCCTCTGATAAATCTGTTATGGAATCGCCCTGGTGTTTTGTTACTCTTATAAGTATCGGTTGGCGCGATTTGGAACAGACTGGACTGGAACACGGACGTCTCGTCCGCACACCGGGTAAACAGGCGTCTCGCCTGTTTAAGTGAACAAAGAGCAACTGCTGTTTATTTGTTTAACAAAACACCAGGCGACCATGCCCCTGTGGCCTGCCCGGTGACGACACAAATTCCATACCACCAGTATCCTGTGTATCTTCGGAGCAATCCGCGCGCGAAACTTCCATTCCTTCTCCATTTTCATGCAAAACAGAAGGTTCCGCAACTACTGTGGCAGGCGAATTCGACGAAGGTTCTCTTTGTGATTCCGTACTGCTTTTCTTAATATAGGGAACAGCGGAGTCGTCAGCGTAATCGCTCCGAACGGGCGCGAGCCGAGCAATACTTTGTGAACCTCTTCCGCCGTGGGACGATCTTTCGCTTCCGGGCAGAGGCAGGCGGTCATGATCTTTTTCATTTCGTCCGCCGATTGGCCCGGATATTCGTCCAGTAAAACAGGCGATTTGAATAAAACAGGCGATTTGAAGTCGCCCGCAAACAGCCCTGCATACTCCCTGTCACGTCGATTAGAAATACTATGTCCGCGACTCCCTTGACTTTTTGCATCTGTTGCATAAATTTTCACCTGTGTTCGTGTTACAAGAACATTCTCATCGCTATTTGCATTTTACCGGATAGTAAGCCAATATTCAATACCGTGGGACACAAAAATCGTGATTTTGTTAATAATTGTTCCCTGTTTTTCGAAAAAATCGGGAATGGCACTGTGCCGCCCGTCATTCTGTAGCACCTTTTCATTACTCGCTCGTTACGATACTCGAAAGTGAAGCAGCCAGTCCGGCGATGCCCTGTATTTGACTCGGGATGATCAGCTTGGTCGCCTGACCGTCCGCCGCCTTGGCGAACGCTTCAAGACTCTTGAGCGTAATCACCTGTTGAGTCGGATCAGACGCGTTCAGAAGCCGAATTCCTTCCGCTTGGGCCTGTTGGACAAGCAGAATAGCCTGAGCCTGACCTTCCGCCTCACGAATCTGCTGCTCCTTTTTCGCCTCCGCCTGAAGAATCGTCGCCGTCTTGGCCGCTTCCGCTCGCAGAATCTGAGCCTGTTTTTCCCCTTCCGCAATAAGGATTTCGCTCGTCTTGCGTCCTTCGGCCTGAAGAATTGCTTCCCGACGTTCCCGTTCGGCCCGCATCTGCTTTTCCATCGCTTCCAGGACGCCCGGAGGAGGTTCAATGTTCTTCAGCTCGACCCGATTCACTTTGATTCCCCATTTGTCCGAGGCAATATCAAGTATGGACGTGATCTTATTATTGATTCCGTCTCTTGATGTCAAGGTTTCATCCAACATCATCTCACCAATGATATTTCGTAACGTCGTCGCCGTCAATTTGTCGATTGCGGTAAGCGGGTCTTCAACTCCATAGGTATACAGCTTCGCGTCGGTGACCTGATAAAAGATCACCGTATCGATTCGGATCGTTACGTTGTCTTTCGTAATTACCGGCTGAGGCGGAAAGTCGACGACATTTTCCTTAATCGAAACCCTTCGGGCAACCTGATCGATAAAGGGAATCAAAAAATGAATCCCCGTCTCCCAAGAGGCCGCGTAGGTTCCGAGTCGTTCAACAACGTACACCTTCGCCTGCGGAACGATTCGAAGCGAAATGATCAGGACAAACAGCAAAAAAAGCACGATTCCAAGTACAATAAACGTTGAAATTGTTGACATGATTTTTCTCCATGCATAGGTTATTGGGGATTGATTCGTTAAACGACCTGACGAAAGGCCGGATCACGCCATTGGCTTTCGTCAGGATTTTCTGGAAACATAAACGGTAACGCCTTCGAGCCGATCCACGACGATGACCGTCTTTGAAGGAATTTCTGTCCCGTCGCTGGACATGGCTCTCCAGTCAAGTCCGTTGACCAGAACGCGACCTTCGATCCGAACATTGTCGATCACCGACAGGGTAATACCTTCCATACCGATGATCTGGTCGGCGTTCGTCGGTACTTTCACCGGTTTTACCCGCTTGACAAACGGTCGTGTCAAACCAAAGACAACGACCGAAGTCAATGTAAACACATAACATTGGGGCATAAAGTCAACCCCTGCCATGGCCAATCCAAAGGCAGCAAGACTTCCGAAAACAAACCATACGGCAACCAGAGCCGTTGTCGCCAACTCAAGCATGATGAAGAATATGGTCAGTCCCCCCCAAAACATGAGGTCAAGTTCCATGATTCAATACCTCCTCTCTTACGCGTAAAAGATTCGCTATCGAAGAACGTTTTTGTCCTTCGGACCTATTCTCATACGATGTAAATATACATGCAAACCGTGTGCCAATAAACACCAAAAACAATAAAAACAACACAAATAATCGTAACATGCTTTTATTCAAGGAGATAAAACGCATGCTTTTAACAGCGGAAAAAAAATCGTGTCAGAACAAACAATAAAATCGCGTGTTTTTCGAAAGATATCGCGTAATCGTTCGTAAACAAAAAGAGAAGCCCAATTGCAGATTCAAAAACCGGATTGCTCTCTTGGCGATCTTGGCGATTGCAAAGTTGAAGGGGAGTTGAATCAGTTTCGAACGAGTCGTCGTGCGGTTCCTTTCTGAATGGTCCATCCGACTTGGACGGCTCCCATCGTCTTGCGAAGACGGGAACACGCTTGCGTTACCTTTTTCTTGAACGCGCTTTGAGCCGTTCCCTCCCGATTCAGTTTTTGAGCAAGTTCCTCATCGGTAATTGCTTGACCTTCGGGAAGTCGGTCCAGTATTTCGAGAAGCTGCCAGGCAAGTTCGGTTTGGTTCCGAACAATCTTATTCTGAATAAACAAATCGAAACGCTTAACCGGTTCTGCCGTCGGGCAAGATTCTATTGACTGAACTTCCCCTGCCCTGTCACGACCGCGACGCGGATTCGGCCTGACGCCAAGGGTTTCGATATCGCCAATATGTACCGCTCTGATCTTTTTACCCTTGGTGCGTACCAACAACTTTTTAATACAGTTTTCAAGCTCCCTGACATTACCATTCCACTGGCGATCCATCATGTCATCCAGAACTTTTGGTTCAAATCCTCGTTGAGCCGGGTCTGGCTCTTTTGAATACTTGTTAATAAAGTACTCAAGCAGGTCCTGAAAATCGTCTCCCCGTTCACGCAGCGGCGGAAGCTGTATCTGAAAGACATCAAGCCGATAAAGGAGGTCTTCCCGAAAAGTGCCATTTTCGACAAGTTCCCGCAAGTTATGTTTGGTTGCCGCAATGAGTCGAAAATCGCTCTTGATATCCTGATTGCCGCCAACTCGTTGAAACGTCTTTTCCTGCAACACACGAAGGAGCATCGCCTGAATATCCTGTGACAGATCACCAATCTCATCCAGAAACAGCGTCCCACCATCGGCCACTTCAAACTTGCCGATCTTCTTTTCCGTCGCTCCGGTAAAAGTCCCTTTTTCATGCCCGAACAGCTCCGATTCCGCCAAAGAAGCCGAAATCGCGGCACAATTTAATGCACAGCACTCTTTCTCATTTCGAGGACTTTCCCGATGAATTGCCTGAGCAATCAATTCCTTGCCTGTTCCGGTTTCTCCCATAATGAGAACCGGACTCTCATCGTTGGCTGCCTCAAATATCTTGGCAAAAACGATCCGCATGGGAATGGAATGACCGATGATTTCAGGATATGATATCGGTAATGTTTCAAGACTATAGCCGCAAACGTCAAGGGCCGCCTGCGTTTCTTTGGTGAGTTTCTCCGCCTTAACCGCTCGTTTTTCTGCAAACCGCTTTTCCGCTTCCAACTGCTTGGTGGCCAAAACGCGAAAGAGAACCTGCTGAAACTGCCCGGAATCCTGCTTTTTACACGGAACAAGCCTGTTGGGGTCAAGATGCTGTTCGCGAACATGGTCAAAAAAACGGCTTAAACGATCAATATCCCAATGTCGGGTGTACAGAACAATCAACGGTAGCTCATTCTCCGGACCGTGAATATGCCGATACACCGGTTCGAGCAGAATATCCTGACCGCCCATTTCATCTGTTCCCCATTTATCGTCGAGAAGAACAATGTCGAACGGGTCGTTGAACATCCCGTTTTCGATATCGTTTTTTATAATCTTCGGAGTCGTCCGCCCTGTC
>JAQVID010000370.1 GCA_028695865.1 Thermoguttaceae bacterium
GGCCTTTGTATCGGTCTGAATATTCGTATTGAGACCTTTGGCGATAAAAGCACAAATTTTCGCAGTTTCTTCGGCAGAACCATTGGCCTGGAGTATGGCGTCAAGCAGTTCTTCACGAGCTTTAAACATGACGGTTTCGGCATGGGGATTTTCGGTTTCCCCTTTATAGACGGAATCGGTTTTAAGGGCGACGTCTTTTTCGGCGCTGAAGTCGCGTGAATCAAGTCGCTCAAGCAACGTCGCAAAGTCGGCTGCTCCCGCGGAAGAGCAACAAAGAAGCAGAACCACCGCGAACTGTATCATATATTTTTTCATGGAATTCTCCGTTTATGTTCTTGTTGTACCGATGACACCCAAGTTGTCACATCGCGTCGTAACGTCGCGCTTCTTAAAGGCAAACGGCAATCGCGACATGAAAAACAACAAAGGGTCGGCCTTATCAAAATAATTGCTTTTGGATCAAACTTCGATTGTGTAAGGAGTACGTTGTATCTTACTGACCATACTTGTCGCCTGGGAATCGTTTTCAAAGACCATCTTGTTTTTGTCCCAAACGAGATGTCGTTTGAGTTTATAAACGATCGTACACATGTGACCATAATCCGAAACGTTCGCTCCATAGAACACGTCCTGGAACGGACGGACACGATTGCGAACACAATAGAGGAAGTCGTCCGCTATGTTATCGGCACCGCCGCTATAACGGCGAACATTAACCGCGTGACGCGGAGCCTTGAACTTGTCTCGCGGAAAAACATAATCGCCTTCCGTTCCAACGATCTTGATCGTTCCTTCGGGCGACTTATGAAAGAATTTCACACCGTTCTCCATAAGAATCATCGCTCCATCGTGCGGGTTTTCTTTCGAATTTGGAGCGAACACTTCCTTGGGCGCAATGTGATCCATTCCGCATGAATAAAGGGCACCGCCGAAGTTGTGTCCCCCCCAGTCGCCCAAGCCGCCTGTTCCAAACGCCGTATTGAAACGCCAGGTCATTGGCTGGAGTGCTCGTTCATTATAAGGGAACCAGGCCGCCTGTCCGAGCCAACGATCCCAATCGAGTTCCGGCGGAATCGGTTGCGGATCGTAAATTCGTTCCGATGGCGCTCCATTGCAACTTGCGTAAATTTCTTTGACCTGACCGATGACTCCGGACTGGATTACCGCGGCCATGTACCGACCATAATCTTCCATAACACGTTGCGAACCACTGGAGACGATACGATTATACTTCCTTGCCGCATAGACAATTTGGCGACTCTCCATGAGAGTAAACGTCAGTGGCTTTTCGCAGTAAACATCTTTTCCCAACTTACAGGCATCGATTGTCATGCGGGTATGCCAATGGTCCGGGGCGGCAATAGAAACCACGTCCAGGCCGGGCATTTGATACATTTCTTCGTAATATTGAAACGTTTTGAGGTCGGCCGTTGCCTTGGGTAATCGGCGGGTATCGCAATCGCAAATCGCAATAAAACGAGAGCCGGGGCGTGAACCGATATTACTGCGACGCGTTCCGTAACCGATCAGTCCAACGTTAATCGTTTCGTTGGGCGAAATTTTACCGTCTTTACCCAGTACATAACCGGGAAGAACAAGTGGAACCGCGACGGCGGCCGCTTTTGCCAGAAAGGCCCGGCGTGATTTCGTAATCTGTTTTTTCATGGTCTATCCTTTTCGTTGGTTGTTGAGACCGGACAAGAGATATGGTCGCCTGCCCGTCGAAAATCGAATACTCAATTTTATATCTATACCATATTATAACGGCAGTGAAACGCGTTTGCAAGAGATGTTCTTGTACTCTCCATGAAAATTGAAAAGCAACCTGCTTAAAACAATAAAAGATGATCTTCACATGTTTCAGCCGTTTGACTGCTTACCCGACGTTTATATACTCTGTATCCACACTCGGGATTCACACTCGGGATTCACACTCGGGATTCACCGTCCGCGTTTACGGACATCTCGTTCATGCTTGTTCGTATAAGTTTTTGGCTGGAACGATACCGGTCAACTGCGCCTTTTTTTTAAAATCACACCAAGGCGTCTTGAAACCGTTTGCGGTTTGTGATAAACTTGAAAACAGATTGGACAGTTTTGTATACAGATTTGTATGATGAACAGATCAGATTGTCTTTAACCATAAAACTTATATTCAAACAAATTTCACATTAACCAAGGAGATTCCATGAAGATTATTTTTGCCGCCGATCCGTTTGCTCTTTCTCTGAAAAAGGCGATTGTTGAGCACCTCAAAAAATTGGGACATGAAGTCATCGACTATGGGGCAACCGAAAAGAAAGAGATTCCGTATTACGAAAGTTGCCCCATTGCTTGCAAGGCGTTTCAAAAAGGGGAAGGAGAGCGAATGATTCTTCTTTGCGGCAGTGGAATGGGCATGTCCATGATTGCCAATCGATTCAAGGGTGTTCGGGCAGCGGTGGTCGAATCGGTCTTTGCCGCTCAAAAATGTCGCGCAATCAACAATGCCAATACCCTCTGTCTGGGTGCCATGATTTGGGGCGATTGGATGGCCTGCGAAGCGGTTGACGCGTTCTTAAAGACGTCGCTGGGAGAAGGATTGGAAGAAATTGCCGGATTTCTGAATCAGGCTGCCCGAATTGTCGAAAAAATCGAAGATAAATAATATTTTTGTGTGCACGTTCGATTTACACGTTCTTTTTTCAACAGGAGAATCGCTGATGGAGACATTATATAAAAGGTCGTATTATTGGACACGACTTGCCGCCGTTCTGGTGGGGTTATTCTTGGGAATGGGTGCGATATCGCAGGGCGCGGACGCGTCCAAACAGGTCTTTCGTGCCGGAACCGGAATCGCCGATATTACTCCGACTGAATTTCCGACCGCGCTGGCCGGTGGTTTTCAGCCGATTTATACCAGTGAAGTCGCCGATCCGCTCAAAGCAAGAGCTCTTGTGCTTGACGATGGTACAAACCGATTTGCCTTTTTGGTAATCGATAATTGTCTCATGCCAACTGAACTGCACGAAAAAATCAAAGACCTCATTTGCAAGCAGACGGATTTAAAGCGGGACCATATTTGCGTCTCAACCACACATTGCCATTCGGCGCCGGCCCTGACGGGTGTTCACAATGCCATCGCCGATGAGAAGTATGTCAAAACGCTGCCAGAGCGCGCCGTTAAAGCTGTCGTCGCGGCATGCGGGAACATGCAGGCTGTTCGGGTAGGTTGGGGAAAAGCCAGAGAGCCGCGATATGTCTTTTGCCGCCGTTTTCTCATGAAGCCCGGGACGGCAAGCACGGAACCTTCCGCGTTCACCGGAATTCGGGAAGATATTGCGCAAATGAACCCGGGACATCAGAATCCGAATTTGATTTCGCCCACCGGTGTTCCCGATCAAAATGTTTATGTCCTTGCGTTTCAAACGCTCGACGGCAAGCCGTTTGCCCTGTTCGCCAATTATTCCACACATTACATCGACCGTGGGGACGGACGTGTTTCGTCCGCTTATTTCGGCGTATTTTGCGACAGAATCGGCAAGCTTCTCAGCGCTCCGCCCCAATTCATGGCCATCATGAGTAACGGAACCAGTGGTGACAACAACAGTAGCGACTTCATAAACAAGCCCAACAAAAAGCGAGCCGACATGTTCGAGGCCGCTGACGATATTGCCCATGCTGCTCTGAAAGCTTGGAACGAAATTCAATTTCACGATTGGGTCCCGCTCCGCACGTTCGAATCTGAAATGACGTTAAATATCCGTAAGCCTTCTGCGGCGGATATTGCGGAAGCGAATGCGTATTTGGCTAAAATGAAGGAAGAGGGCAAGACAATCAAATCTCGTACCGATGTTTACGCAAACGAAACGATCATTGATTCCAAGCTTCCTCCGCAGCGAACAATCAAAATTCAGGCGATTCGCCTGGGTGATATTGGGATCGTTGCGATTCCTTGCGAGATATACAATTTTACAGGCCATGATATTCGGGCATACAGTCCCTTGGAGCCGACATTCATCGTCAGTCTGGCCAATGGTTACAATGGGTACATGCCGACCGTTGAATCTTTTGAGTTGGGAGGATACACAACATGGAGAACCAGGACAAGTATTCTCGAACGGACAGCCGAACCCAAAGTCCGTCAGGAAGCACTCGACCTGCTTCGAAAAACGGTTCAGTAGGAGAATTCGTTTCTTTTTTATTATTTTACAATCGGTGCCTATTGTGAAATGTTGAAAAAGCGGGTAAAATACCCTATAACGTATGGGGTGTAAGCTTCAGAAACACGGAGACCCAAGGTCGTATTTCCAAACGGTGTCCGTGTGCAATGCTTCTGCGGAAAACGGAAAGCAGAAGTTTGGAACCGCTGATTTTCCGTCTGAAGGAATCACAGCGACAGATTTATGTGTCATAACTCGACTTGCGTACTTGTTTCCATTATCGGGAAGGGCACGCCATTCGTCGAGACGGTCTTGGCGAAATGTTTCCTGTTCTGTGATCTTTTGGTCAGGACGTTCTATTCTTCGACGAAGCATACGCTTAACGGACGAGGGGTCCGGAACGAGTGGTTCAATTGCGTTAGAACGAAATTAGAGGAAGGAAAACAGTTATGTCAGATCAGATCGT
>JAQVID010000371.1 GCA_028695865.1 Thermoguttaceae bacterium
CCTCCATTACGGGCTTGACTGTCTTATCAAAACGAGGCAATAAATCGTACCACCCTGTGAAGGAGAGGCTTAAATTTGAGAGAGTCCCGCTTAAAACTGTTTTTCGACCCTTGTTTTTTTTCGTGTATGCGGAGTATAACAAAAAACACAATATATTATTATGGCCGACGTGTTCTCCGCGCGTTTTGGAGCCGCGATCAAGAAAAAAAATGGTGTCCCCCTTGTGTATCGTTCATTTCCTACTATAATTCGTGTATTCTTCCTGATGAGGGGAGAGTGACATGCTTCAAGCGTTTAAGCGACAGTATTGGGGACGTAGCTCAATTGGTTAGAGTATCGGACTGTCGATCCGGTGGTTGCGGGTTCGATTCCCGTCGTCCTCGCTTATTAAGGCCGTTAATTTTTCAGGATTAACGGCCTTTTTTTGTTTTAGCCGTTATAGCCTTTTTTCGCGCGTTTGGAGTCCGAGGGCAAGGGGAACGTTGTTGCGTCTTCCGCCCTTTTTTGTTCAACTGCCGTCGAAAGGTAATTTTTCGCGCATGGTCAACTCGCAAGACGAATCACTCTATAACGAAGATTATATTGAGCAACCCGGCTATCGGACAGTTCCTTACGAACATATAACGATCGAAGGTCATTCCCGGGCAGCCATTCAAACCTTTTGGCGTATACCCGAATATAAACTGGGTTTCGACATGGGGGCCATGCCGTGGGAATATGCCGGTGTGCCCCGCTGGTTTTTCTCGCATATGCATATGGACCACTGTTTGGCGCTACCAGCCTATCTTGCAAGGCGTCGCATGGCCAAGATGCCTCCGCCAGACGTTTATCTCCCGGAAGAAAAAGTGTCTGAAGCCCGGCAGTTGGCAGGAGTTTTTGCCCGGCTCGATCAAGGCAAACTACCTTGTAATTTTATCGGTTTGCGCGATGGTGATACAGTGGAGCTTTCCCGGGAACTGGTCGTTACCGCCTCGAAAACCATGCATCCCGTGCCGTCACTAGGCTATATTGTGTGGGAACGAAAGAAAAAACTCAAGCCGGAATATGCCTCATTATCGAACGACGCGATACGTAATTTGAGTCTTTCCGGTACAGAAGTCTCACGAGAACTTCGTCATCCCAAGGTTGCTTACCTGGGCGACAGTTCTGTGGAGGGACTTGACTACAACCCTGATTTCTACCGGGCGGACGTGCTCATTGTCGAAATGACCTTTGCTTCCCCGGGTCATCGGCGCGATTCGCTGCGGCGTCACGGGCACATTCATCTGGACGATATTGTTGCGCGGCGTGATAAATTTGAAAACAAACTTATTATTGCGTCTCATTTCAGTGTCCGCTACTCTGATTATCAGATTGAGCGTTTTGTGCGGCGTCAGATTCCGGACATGCTCGATGGCCGTCTTATTCTCTGGTTTTGAACGCAGGTATTCGGTCGGTCTGCCCGGTTGACAGGTTTGGCTAAATCGGATAAAATTGAGACAATGTACGTGATTTTTTCTGCGGCTTGTCTTGGTAGGGTGGGTGCGGTTTAATCTCTGCCGGCACAGAAAAAACGAGTGCAAAAGCAGTGCTGCAAGAGAAAAAGATTTTTGTAATCGTGTAACAATACAAAAATCTAAAAATTACCCTTATACAATCCTAAAATAGGGAAGGTTGGAGAAGTTTATGGCAAAGTACGTTTACAGTTTTGGGAAATTGGGAACCGATGGCGACGCGAGCATGCGTAACCTTCTTGGTGGAAAAGGTGCTAACCTTGCGGAAATGGCGAAGATTGGTTTGCCTGTTCCGTCTGGTTTCACGATTACCACGGAAGTTTGTACTTATTATTACGCCAACGATCATCAGTATCCGGCCCAATTGAAGCAGGATGTCGAGACGGCGATGAAGACCATTGAAGAAGCGATGGGAAAGAAATTCGGCGATCAGAAAGACCTGCCGCTTTTGGTTTCCTGCCGTTCTGGCGCACGTGAATCGATGCCAGGTATGATGGACACCGTTTTGAACATTGGTTTGAATGACAATACGGTTGCCGTACTTGCCGAAAAAGCGGGCGATGAACGTTTTGCCTGGGACTGCTATCGTCGTTTCGTCCAGATGTACGGCGACGTCGTTCTCGATATGAAGCCGAAAACGAAAGCCGATATTGATCCTTTCGAAGAAATTCTTGAAGCCAAAAAAGAAAAAGCCGGAGTCAAGCTTGATTCCGAACTGAAAGCTTCTGAACTGAAAGAACTGGTTGCCGAATTCAAAGCGGCCGTCAAGAAGCAGACCGGAAAAGACTTCCCGGAAGACCCGATGGAGCAAGTATGGGGAGCCATTGGCGCCGTATTCGGCAGTTGGATGAACGACCGGGCCATGGTTTATCGTCGTATGAACAATATTCCTCACGACTGGGGGACAGCGGTCAATGTTCAAGCGATGGTATTTGGCAATATGGGCGATGATTGTGCCACGGGCGTTGCCCTTACGCGTGACGGAGCGACAGGCAAGCCGGGTATTACAGGCGATTACCTCGTCAATGCCCAGGGTGAAGACGTTGTTGCCGGTATTCGTCGTCCGAAAAAGATTGAAGAGTCGCTTGGCCAAGAGATGCCGGCCGTCTGGAAGCAGTTCCAGGAAGTCGCCATGCTTCTTGAAAAGCATTATCGCGATATGCAGGATATCGAATTCACGATCGAACGCGGAACTCTTTACATGTTGCAGACCCGTAACGCGAAGCGAACCGGTTTTGCGCACGTCCGCAGTGCGGTCGATATGGTCGAAGAAGGTTTGATCACCGAAGACATGGCAATCAAACGCATTCCGGCCAACGATGTCACCCAACTTCTTCAGCCGATTTTCAGTGGTACCGGGTTGAAGGGCAAGACCCCAATCGCCGCGGGCGTGAATGCCGGTCCTGGCGCCGCCACGGGCAAGATTGTCTTCCAGCCTGATGAAGCGGAAGCGATGTGGCAAAAAGACAACTCCCTGCAAATGATTCTGGTTCGCCGCGAGACGACGCCGGAAGACCTTCGCGGTATGAAGGTTGCCAATGGAATTTTGACCTCATTCGGAGGCGCGGCATCTCACGCGGCTTTGGTTTCCCGTCAGATGGGAAAAGCATGCGTCTGCGGTTGCGGCGATTTAATCATTGATTACAAGGCCAAGACGATGAAAGTCGGCGGCAAGACGTTCAAGGAAGGCGACTGGATTTCCGTCGATGGTTTCACGGGCAAGGTTTATGAAGGTCAGGTTCCGGTAAGTCCGTCTGACGTCCTTCAAGTTCTTTTCACGAAGGAACTCAAGCCGGAGGACGCTCCGAATTATCGTCGTTTCGCCGCGCTTATGGCGATGGCCGACAAGTTCCGCAAGCTTGGTATTCGCACGAACGCTGATTCGCCGAAGCAAGCGACCGAAGCTATTGCTTTGGGTGCTGAAGGAATTGGTCTTACTCGAACCGAGCATATGTTCTTCGACCGAATCGACGACTTCCGTGCCATGATTTTGGCTGATAATACCGCGGATCGTGAAAAAGCTCTTGAAAAACTGCTTCCGTATCAGCGAGGCGATTTTGCTGGTATTTTCGAAGCGATGGGCGGGCGTCCGGTTACCGTTCGTTTGCTTGATCCGCCGCTTCACGAATTTGTTCCTCACGAGGAAGCCGAGCAAAAAGAACTTTCCGAAAAATTGGGGATTTCGCTTTCCTTCATTCAGCAGCGAGTTCACGATCTGAGTGAAAGCAACCCGATGCTCGGTCACCGCGGTTGCCGTTTGGGAATCGTTTATCCGGAAATTACCCGAATGCAGGCCCGCGCGATTATTGAAGCCGCTTGCGATACCAAGAAAAAAGGAATGGAAGTTCATCCCGAAATCATGGTTCCGTTGGTCGGTTGCCTGAACGAATTCAAGAATCAGGAAGCGATTATTCGCGAAACAGCCAAGAAGGTCATGGAAGAAAAGGGTGTCACCGTCGATTTCCTCGTCGGTACGATGATCGAGATTCCGCGTGCCGCGTTGACCGCGGATGAAATCGCCAAAAACGCCGAGTTCTTCAGCTTCGGTACAAACGACTTGACGCAAACTGGTATGGGTATCAGTCGTGACGATTATGCTTCGTTCATCAATGATTATCAGGAAAAGGATATTATTCCGGCTGACCCGTTCCAGGTTCTCGACCAGGGCGGTATTGGCAAGCTGGTCAAGATCGCTGTCGAAGGTGGTCGTTCAACCCGTCCGAATATCAAGCTTGGTATCTGTGGTGAGCACGGTGGTGAACCGTCCAGCGTCAAGTTCTGCCATCGCGTTGGTTTGAACTACGTCAGTTGCTCTCCGCTCCGCGTTCCGGTTGCCAAACTGGCTGCCGCTCAAGCCGCTCTGGAAGACGGCTGCTGCTGTGGTTGCGGTTGCAAAAAGTAATTGCAAGGAATTTTGAAAAAGGTTTGTGCTGCGATGGTTTGAGTGTCGTTTCAAATAGCGTGGCATAAAAACGCAAAAAAGCTCCCGGTTCTGTGATCGGGAGCTTTTTTTTGTAAAAAACTCCATTTTGGGACAAGGTATGTCCCATGTTTTCTTGACAGGACGGCCTCCAGAGGTTTTAATGAAAAAAGTTGCGGTAAGGTTTCA
>JAQVID010000372.1 GCA_028695865.1 Thermoguttaceae bacterium
TATTCCGGTAACGAGATCACCATGGAAAAATACCACTGCCCGGACAGTACGATAAAAGCGGCGATGTAACGGCACGCCGCGGCGATGTTGTTCACGTGGAAACAAAGAGCCCGGGTCTGGAAGATATGTTTCTTGCCTATATGCCGTGGCGGTACGCTACGGTGGGAAATACATCGCGGCCAGATCAGGACGCAAGCAGCGAACCGGCGTCGCGGGGGGCAGCGATGGTTTGCTTCAACGGATGGAACGGGCGTCTTTTTCCTGTGTAATCAAATACCCCACCGGCGCAACGGTTTTATCCTTATATACAAACGGATTATTGCCATAGTTGGTAATAATAACGGTACCATCTGAAAAACCGGTTCTAAAGACCTCATCGGCCAGTTGATCGTGCGACTCCATGAACTCCAGTTGCAGTTTGCGAACAGATTCGAAATCGTCGTATCCCTGTTTGATTTTTTTGACCGAGGCGACAAGTTCTTCATTGGTCGCGCAAGCCATGTCCAGATCGCCCATCCAGTTACTGCCGGAACTCTTGAACTTGGAATAGAAGTAGAACATGGGGCGTCCGCCGTACTCAAACATTTTAAGCGTAGCCGCAGGACCTTTAATCGTATAATTGGTTGTGGCCGTGAACGGATTATTCAAAACGATTCCGTTATAGACCAGTTGCCAAATCGGAACATGTCGCTCAATAAGCGGATTATATTTACCGTTTATCGGGTTAAAAAAGGAGATATAGAGCGCGTAGTCGAGATTGGAAATACAATAGTCGAACCCGCCTTCGGAGCCGAGTCCGCCGAACTCTTTTTGAGCCTGGGCGAAAATCTTTTTCGTCCAGTTTGCGAAATCACGTTTGGAAAGAGGATGCTCTTTGGAATAGCATGAGCGCGGATCGACGGTCGAATAGACGTCAATATAATGCAGACCACGAAAGCCGAGCTTGCGAATTTTGGCCAAATCGTTTTGAACGAAACGTTCGAACACGCATTTGGGACAAGTCTGATACATATTACCGCCTCCCCAGGTGGTATTCGTAACGAATTTACCTGTCGTATCAACCCGCAAATAGTTTTCGTCCCACAAACCGGCGATACGGGAAACGCTGTACGCATCGGAATTATTCGTATGGCAGACAATCTGATATCCGGCCGCTTGCGTTTTGGCAATAACATCGCGAAGATTCTTTTCACCGCCGAGTCGCTCATCAACGGGGAAGATTTGCGGATAACGGCCGTCGTGTCCTCCGATATTCCAGCCAACCAGGCAGAATTCGGCCTTGTCGATTTTTTGCCGTTTGAACTCATTGACGATTTGCAAAAAGCGATCGAAGGAAATTGCGACTTTCATCGGGGGCTCTGTCTCCGCCGTCTGTTCTCCGACCGGAGACGGAACCGGTTTCCATGCGAGTCGAACGCGGACTTCCATCGAATTGACCGCGTATTCCAGTTGCGGATTGTCTTTGATTCGTTCCTTGAGCGGTCGTACTTCGCCGCGATCCAGCTGATACTTGCGGTAGACCTTTGCCATATCGGCGTAAGTCGCGTCAGGCGGAAGCAGATGAAATTCAATCGCAAGGTCTTCGTACAGCGGAAGGTTCTCCAATTTATATTGAGGAAAAACCTTGTAATTTCCTTTTTTAAGTTGAACGAAATGGTTCGCTTCGTAATTGAGCCCGGTGAGAATCATGGTCATGGCGCCCCGGGGAGTTGAAACGCCGATCATCTGCATCGTCGTATTATAGTTGCGATATTGGCCGTCCTTTGTATTTTTAAAAGTACCGTACATACCGTTGGGAAAGACGAAGAACCCTTTTTCTCCCGACTTGGCAACAGCCCAGGGATGAATGACGTCGATTGTCTTGATATTCGCCGGAATCTCTTTTCGGCCCAGCGTAAAATATTGGACATTTCCGTTTTGCGTAAGGGGAACGTAAAGTGTTTTCGTTTTACCGTCTTTCAAGCACATAAACACTTCGACTTTTGGGGGCTTGACAATATTATCCGTTTCCCCCCCGGCGTTTTTCTTTTTGTCGGGAAGGGAAGCGTGGGATGTTGCGGCGCGCGATCTCAACGCGGTTGATTCCTGTCCCGTGACAAGCATACCCGACAAGACGAGAAAACTTGCCATTGTCATGATTCCCAAAACGGGTAACGTTTTAATTCGTTTCAATAAGCTGCTCATAGTATATCCCCATGTTTGAATTTGTCGTGCTGGACGATGGTCAATACATTTCAATATAGTTTTGTACGGCGTGAAAATCCGTCGCGATACATTGCGTCCAACAGCAAATATTATATCAGAAGAGCACCGGTCCGAAAACATCTTGACCGGAATTTTGCAAAAATTTTTCGCCGGGACTTTACTTTTGCTCATCCGGCGATTAAAATGGACGTTTCGCCGGGGTACTCCCGGTCGAGCGGCTTGACCTTGCAGGCAGGCGGCTTTACCCTCCCTCCCTGCTGCCAAGTTGAGTTACGGCTTGCGTGTTCCCGCCTGCTGTATTGTATTGTTTTGTATTGAATTGTTTTGTATTGTATTGTTTTGTATTGAATTGTTTTGTATTGTATTGTTTTGTATTGTATTGTTTTATTTTTTGGTCGTTTGACATTAGGAAACAAGATCATGCTGAAACGTTGCGTTTTTTGTCTTATGGTGTTTTTCGCCGCGAATCTGTTTTTAGCGATTACCGCGGAAGCAAAAGTTGCCAGTACCCGTCCCTTTTTGCGTTTTCGCTGTACCCGAGCAGGGAGCCCGCTGGAATTTCGTGGACTTCACGACGTGCCGGCTGATGATGCTCCGAAGACGGTTCAAGGACAGAAGACAAACATAGCCCCAAAGAGCGTGGGTGATAAAGCGTCTTCCAGTTCGGGGCTTGCCGGTACGAAGCTTGTATGTCTTCCGCTTCGAGGTATCTGTGCCCATCGGGGCGAAAGCGTTGTATTTCCGGAGAATACCGTTCCGGCGTTTCGTGAAGCGGCTCGGCTTGGGGCTCATCAGATTGAGTTCGACGTCTGCGTAACGAAAGACGGGAAGCATGTTGTGATGCACGATTTAAGCGTTGATCGAACGACCAACGGGACCGGGCGAATTGCCGATTTAACCTTTTCGGAAATTCGCGGTCTGGACGCCGGAATCAAAAAGGGTGAGCGATTCAAAGGGACCAAAGTACCAACGTTCGACGAGGCAATTGATTGCATGCCTTGCAACGTGTGGATCAATATTCATTTGAAAAAAGATGTTGACGGGGCGGTGATTGCCCGGGCTGTTTGTCAAAAGAATCGTCTTCATCAGGCGTTTTTGGCGTGTACACTGGAACAGGCGGCGCAAGCTCGCGCGGTTTGCCCGAACATTCTCATTTGCAACATGAGCCGTCAGCCCGCCGCCGAATACGTCGATCGAACGATTGCCAACGCATCGGCGTTTATACAAATTCTCAAGAGTAAATATTCAACCGGCGACATTGCCAAATTGCATAAGGCACATGTCCAAATTAACTGTTACGGTATCGCCGTAAAGGACCCCGACTCACTCCTCAAACAGATGTTCGACGAAGGAATCGATTTTCCTCTGGTTGACACACTTGATCACATGCTCCGCAAAGCGGAAGAGCTTGGCATTCCCCGCTGGAAGCCGGTTTGGAATGAGAAACCCCAATAACGAAATCCGCAGCCGGGAATGATTCCCGATTCATTCCCATTACCATAATGTACAGGATGAAATACATGAAATATTGTTTACTTCAAATTGCGTTGTCCGCTTTACTTGGTGTTGGTACATTGTTTGTTGCCGATATTTCGAATGCCGGGACAAGTACACCCGGGACGGGCACACCCGGTACGGGCACAACCGGGACAAAGACCAACAGTACCGCGACGACGACCGTCTGGCTTTCGGACCTTGACATGATTGGTTCCATGTTTACGCCGTGTGCCCTGCCCGACCGATACGGCTGGCGGCTTGTGCAAAAATTGCCTCCGGAAAAGACGAAAAGCGGTGTATACGAAAATGTTTTCGGACACCTTGCCCCGGCAAGTTACGTGATCGCCCTTCCGCCGGGCAAGACGAAGTTTTCCGCCACGGTTCATATTCGGAGTGCCCATGGTCATGCCGGACGTTATGATGTCCGTGTTTTCGGCGACGGTAAACTTTTGTGGTCCACCGGTCCGATTGTGCGGAAGGACAAACTTAAACATTGTGCGATTGAACTTGAAAACGTGAAACATCTTGTGCT
The DNA here is from genome assembly GCA_028695865.1 of Thermoguttaceae bacterium. Classification (GTDB taxonomy): domain Bacteria; phylum Planctomycetota; class Planctomycetia; order Pirellulales; family Thermoguttaceae; genus JAUNBG01. The sequence goes on from JAQVID010000372.1 coordinate 4,235, forward strand.
CAGTTCCATTCCGCTTGACGAATATGTTCAGGACGATTTCATCGGATGGTATGACGCGAAATTTGAAGTACCCACCGCTCATGTCGATAAGCTTCATGCTGTCAAGCAAGCGGTGGACGACGAGGGAAACCTCCTTGACTGTTTCGACGAAAAGGGCAAAGAATATCTTTCGCTTGTCTGGCAACTCCGCGTTGGCATGCCCGAGCGGGTAGCTTCGCAGGCGTACCATCCGCAAGCGACCATAATGAAAAGCGATCGAGATCCGCTCGACGTTATTCTGCGTCGCACGGCGGCGCTTTGCGATTATCTAAAGCGTATGGACGGTGGCCCGGAACTCAAAACAGAATCACAGCGACTT
>JAQVID010000373.1 GCA_028695865.1 Thermoguttaceae bacterium
GGGACATCGAAAACCAGTCGAATTCGTTCCCGTCCATTACCCGAAACATTTTTGCGATAAACGATTCGTGACCTGTTCGAATCGGAATTTTCGACTCTATCCGAACCAACCGATTTTTCGAATTTTAAACCGTCTGGAAGATCGCTTAAAGAGAGTTCCAATACGGAATCCCTGGTTCCGGGATTCAAAGCGATAATATCCAGGTTCCATTTTTTTCCGGGAATTGCTTCCTTATTATTTTCAACGTCGAGTATTTCACCTAAAACGGCGACATTTTTCGCATTTTTCAGTTTCAGCGTTTGGGGAAGATTGCCGATTTCAAAAACGATTCTTTTATTCTGAATGGGAATTTCTTTTTCGTTTCCCATTAAATCGAGAAGAAAGGCTTTTTCCGCGTTTGTTTCCATCAGAAAAACTTTTGTTTCGCCGGTGCTGGATTCGAACCAGCCCGGCACGAGAATCGTATCGCCGTTTTGAAAGGAAAAGAGATACACATTTTTCGATGTATTCAGTGGACGATCATATTTCATATTTGAGTAATTGATTGCCAGTGCGTTATAGACCGCATAGACGGGCTTTGGATAGAAATCGTTGGTGAGCATTCCGAAATGATGTTCGCCGTATTGAGGATCGTATCCGTCGTTTCGCAGGTTGTACCAGGTGTATCCCATGGCTCCCCGGGACCAGGCGAAAATCAATTTCTTGAATAGAACTTCCGCTTGACGTCGTTCCTGTCCGCCAACGGAAGTCATCGCCGTTTCGTTACTGTACCAGGGAACGGTAACGCCGGTTTCTTTTCGGATGGGAAGAAATTCATTATCGATCTGACGAACGTAATCGGGAAACCAGCCATGTGCGTGGAAGGCGTGCAGATGAAAATATCCGTTGGCCTGAGCCAGAAAATCCCGTTGAAAATCGGGATGAATCAACGTTGGATGACGACGATTGAGCGTTGCGAATCCGCCGGTCATGACAATAGCGTCCGGATCGTACTTTTGCAAAGAAGTATAAACAGATTTCTGAAGTGCGACATACTGTTGAAGCGTCATACCACTGAAAACGGTCAGGTCAGGCTCGTTGCGGTTTTCATAGTATCGAATTTTACCTCGATATCTTTTACATAATTCCCGCAGAAATGTATCATTAGCTTTCAGATCGGGAAACATTTTCCTATAAGCTCCATCTTTTGGAGCGGACACATCGGGGGAAAGAGCCCAGGGAGCCGTTCCGCTAAGATTGAATTGCAGTTCGATTCCTTTTTTTCCGTACTGCTGGACAAGGAAATCAAGCATTTCCCAATTCCAAACGTCCCGTTTGGGCTGAATGGTCTGCCAACTGACACTTGTACGACTGACTTTTATACCGCAAAGCGAGGCGGCTTCAATTTCTTGCAACCGATCTTTCAGACACCATCGGGACGTATGCGTACAAACACTGAAGAGGAATCCCGGCGATTTTCCCCGGGTAGGTCCTGCCGGAACAAAATAGGCAAGCGATCGTTCTTTTTCCGCTCGGATATTGGGGCAACTCTTCTGACGGATTGTTACCGCAACATTCCAGAAGCCAAATGTATCAGGACGCCAATTTGGTTGGATTACTTCTGTTTCTCCCGCAACCAACTTTATCAAGCGTTCTTCAGTTGCTTTATGTCCGAAAAAGTCTTTGTAAGTAAAATTCAGAAGGAGCTCGGCGTTTTCGTCTGTAGGGTTTTTAAAAGCAAATTTCAGAGAATCTTCCGCATTTTTTCGAAGAACATGAACGCTGGTATCGGTAAGAATATCGAATTCAATTGCCTCCGGAAGCGTTTTTTCTTCTGTAAAGGTAATATTGTGAATAAGAAGTTCAACGGGCTTCTCCTTTTGATAGTTAATAATATTCAATACACTCAATCGAATTGGATATTTTGCGTCTTTAAAAATATCAGCCGTATTCCAAGTGATCGTTTGGCGGCCCGGACGAACCGGCTGTTCCGGGAATTTAAAATTTGTTTTGTCTTTGTCAATGTTTGCTTTGTCGGCATAGACGAAGTTGGCGGATATTCTAATTTTCGAGGACGTTTTTTCGGATTCCGCAGCAGAGTTCGGCAGTTCAAGATCGATCGCAATTTTTACTGGCGGTTTGACATAACGAGTAATCAGGAATTTTCTTTCTACAATTCCGCACCATCCGGCAATTCCCCCGACTTTCAGAAGATTGTTTTCCAAAGTGGCACTTCCTGTTCCAACGGTATGAAATTTACTGGATTCGTCAAACAGACAGACTGGCTTGGTTACGTTCAGAAGTTTGCCCTCTTCTTGAACTTCGGCAAGGACACCCAGAAGGTAAAAATATCCAGAGCCTGTTTCTTTTGGAAAACTGACTGTCATTGCGGAAAGAACAACGGGCATATCCAAAACTTTATCCGTTGTTGTTCCTCCCCAGGATCCGTCAAAATTGAACAGGGTAATTTCCCATTCCTCTTCAAAGAAGCCTCCAGAGAGAAAATCGACCTTTTTCGTAAACTGAAATATTTCTCCGTTTCGGTCACGAAAACGCAGCCCGATACGATGAGCATGGCAGGCAGCCGGGGCGAAGAACTTGACTTTTACGTAAATTTTTTTAAACGCGGGTAGTTTTATCGGCGCTTTCAAAAGCCATTCGGCGTAGGATTGGTCACGGTCGTTGGTTTTCCAATCGATTTTCCAGCCTTTGACTTTTTGACTTGGTATTTCGGTCAAAACCAAAGGAGTTCTTATCGGTCGATTGGGGGTCAGTAGTATCGCCCCTTTCGACATATCCAGCGAAAGAGTTTGTGCTCCTGCCGATAATGCGGTCGAAAGAAAAATCAGAAATACCCCAATCAGGTTATTAAACAGAAATTTTTTACTCATTGCTTATTGCCTCCTAAATTGTTATAAATAAATTGTTATAAATAAATTGTTATAAATAAATTGTTATAAATAAATTGTTATAAATAAATTGCTATAAATAAATTGCTATAAATAAATTGTTATAAAAAGTGGTAGAAAAAAAGGGGAAAGTAAATCCTAATACATTTTGACATTTCATGATCCTTCATCAAGCAATTCCCAATATTTAATTCGCCCCTTTTAATTTAATTCCCTCCTTTTTTTCGGTAAGACATTTTTTTCGAAACTGACCAGGAGTTTTTCCCTTGATCCTGCGAAATACCTGAACGAAATATTGCTCCTTGTTAAAGCCGGAAAGTTCAGAGATCATTTTAACGGACATGTTCGTCGTTTTCAGCAGATTAACCGCGTATTCAATTCGAACTCGAATGATCTCCTGTTCAGGAGTATGTCCTAGCGTTTTTTTGAACCAGCGTTCCAGTGTCTTGTTGGAAAGTTGCACTTCCTCCAGCACATCGGTAACACGAATTCCCTGGGTTGCGTAACGACGAATGAACCGAACGGCCTGAACGATATCCGGATGATCAATATTGAGTGTTTCCGTTGATTCCCGGGTAATCACGCCCAGAGGCAAAATGAGTTTTGGATAATCGGAAATATCAAGTCCCTGCATTTTTTTATCCAGCAGAGCAGCCGCTTCGTATCCCAAATGGCGCGCATTAGGATCGATACTGGAAATGGTCGGGCTGGAAATGGAGCATAAATGACTGTCATTGTTGATTCCCAAAATAGCAACGGAGTCAGGCACAAAGAGAGACAGTTCCCGGCAATAATTCATGAGCTGGACCGCCTGATGATCATTGACAGCCAAAATGGCAATCGGCTTGGGAATGGTCCGGAGCCATTTGAGCAGATACTTTTCATAATCGACCGACCAGAGCGGCTCGACGTGTTTGGCGTTATTGGCAAGCTGGTGCTGGAAGATGAAGGGAGTAATACCTCGTTTGGTACATTCTTTTTCAAAGGCGAGTCGTCGTGACTGTATCCAGTCGGCGCCACCATAAGAAAAGAATCCATAATGCTCCACATGCAAACTGCGAAAATGGTCCATTGCCATCTTGATAATATCGTCGTCAGAGGTACGAAGAACAATACCGGATTCATAGAGCAATTCGACGAACGGACATCCGACCTTCTTAATCATTCGAAACGTCTTTTCGTCGGAAACACGCGAGATAATCCCCTGCCCTTTCCAGCTTCGCAGTAACGGAGCCTGCTCCGTAATACCACGAGGCTCAAGACTAAAATACCACATATTGCGTTCCCGGGCATACTGCGATATCCCTTGGAGAATATCCCGGCCGTAGCTCGTCGATGATTCAATCAAAAGAAGTATCTTGTTCTTTCGTGGACGCACGTTCGCTCTCCTTTTCGTGTTGCGGAAGAGTATGAGGTTCGGTGTTCTCCTCGTTTCGGTAGAAAAAAGAGGTTGAACATGGTAAAGTTTCCCGCTTGTCGCCCCACCTTCGTATAGCTTCCAAGAGTGCAAAACACCGTACACAGTTAACAACTCTCTTCCCGTCATGCCCGTGTCTGGCTGATCTCACATAGTGTAGCCTTTTTCGTATATTTTGTCAAGCGTTCTTCCCTTTGCGGCATAACCGATAACATAACCGATAACATAACCGATAACATAACCGATAACATAACCGATAACATAACCGATAA
>JAQVID010000374.1 GCA_028695865.1 Thermoguttaceae bacterium
TTCGGCACAGCTCGAATCGCCCGCGTTCCCCAATGTAGTTATCGCGAAAGATCGATATGTGTACTCCATCGCCACGCAACGGGTACAGCGACCTGCGACACCGTCTGATTCGACGGATGATCAGACCGCGGATCATGTGTCCTCCGATAAAACGAATTCCGGGCAAGCTCCTGTGATCGTTGCCACACCTGATCAGCCGGCAGCCGCGCCGCTTCCGACGACCATTGACGTTTCGCCCCTGATGAACGCCAAGCCGTCTGAATCGCTCAATATGCCCATCCTTATTCAGGATCAGGCAACGGAGCCCGCGGCGGCAAGTCCCGCTGATACTGATAAACTTGAAGCGTCCCAAGCGCCATCGACAGCCGATTCGGCAAAATGGGACGCTTTGGCTGAACGTGTCAATATTTCGGTTGTTCCCCATACGACCCAGGGACACCCGGATCATATCGTCAATCACGCAAACAGTAATGAGGATGTTTCAACACTGTCAAAAGCAAAAGCGTTTAAAAATCGCCCGTTCGCCTATCGGCTTGTTTTGACCAATCAGACAAAAGAGACGATCGAAGCCGGACTGCTGGAACTGGAGATTCTTCTGCCGCCCGAAGTCAAGGCCAAGAAAGTTCAGCCCGAAAGCAAACTGTTCGGAGCGGCTGAAGTTCAGCCCTCGCGCATTGTCTTCCGGTCTGTTTCGAGTCTGGTTCCCGGCCAGTCGAACTTGCTTGATCTGGAACTCCTGCCGACCGTTGCCGGCGAATCGACCATAACGCTCGACATTAGCCTGAAAGCGCAGAATCGCCTGATTGGCGTTTACAAGCTCCCGCTCGTTATCGACGACTAAGCAATCAGATGCGATTTAAGAAACTGCCTGGAAAAAGAAAAAGCCGCTCGAATGTTCGGCGGCTTTCTTTTATATCGATTCTACTGGTGTATTCACAACTGCGGCGTACAGTTCCCCGTTGTCTCCAGACGGGGAAAGGAATCAAGGCAAACAAAGAGTCGGCAGTATAAAACCCGGTGTTTCCTCTTTTGGCCTGCGTATCAGAATTCTTTCTGTTCAGGCGGAGCAACCGCGTGCAAGTGGTCTTTGTCGATGTAAATGACTTCACTGGCGTCCTTTTTGTCGATTGTGTAAGGAATTGGCCAACCGACCCGGGTAACCTGTTCGAAGTACACCGTGCATTTGTAATGGATGTGATGAACTTGAACCGGACCGACCAGCGGGAAGAATCGCGGTGGATCAACGTAATCGGCAATCAACTCTTTTGTGATCTTGACATCGTTACGATATCGGGTTTCCAACATCGGAACACCACCGTTGTTTGGTTTAACCTTTTCGAGCAGTCGAACAACTTCGTCGTCAGACGGCTCATCCAGTCCTGCCGGCACAGATTCCGTAATCGGAGGAAGTACCGGTATTTGACTGTACCGATCCTTCTCGAAGGCCATATCTTCATAAGCTCCTTGAAAATAAGGACTTACCGGGATCGGAATGGAAAGCCAACCAAGACCCGGACCTGCAACGCCAACACATCCCGCGAATGTCAACGCGACCGTCGCAAAGGTCAGAAATGTTACTACTCTGAAATGATTCTTTTTCATCTTAAACTTCCTTGACGAATGATTTTCAGGACCACCGTCCAGTTTGGCTGGATACTGTCTTTCTTTCCCGAATCCTTTCCGGGGTCGGACGACTTCGGGGTTATAACTTTTATATCGTGTTTTCCTCACCGCAAACTTGCGGCTTTTTTTGGTTATATTGCTTAATCGGCCAATTTCTTTGAATCAGTTCACTCTATTTTGCGTGGAGAGGCTCTTTTTTGAATGTATTGTACGCACTCTACATATAATACGCGATATAGGTAATATAAAGAATGAGATTTCAGTGTAGGACCTGTAACGAGCCGCGGCACGCGGGCAAGGACCAATCGCCTGTCACGGCGTTTATCAGCTCATACCTGCGCAAGAGAAACAGGGAGAACGTCTATTTTAAAAAGCTTCACTATTTTCACTGGAACACCCGGATTACGGTCCAAGTGCCATTCACTCCCGATCCAGTTTCGTTCAACTCCCTAATTGCGCTCGTTTCACTCGCTCCATTTGAAGAATTTTCACCATACCCGGCATCAAGGTCCATTATGACCAACAAAGCCCGTCATGGTGGTCGTTCGCGACCGGAATTAGGGAGTGTGCGTCCAATTCGAAACGTTCTGGCCCTAATTGCGCTCGTTTCACTCGCTCCATATACGGGCTTGATAAATTATCATCATACCCGGCATCAAGGTCCATTACGACCAACAAAGCCCGTCATGGTGGTCGTTCGCGACCGGAATTAGGAGTGTGCGTCCAATTCGAAACGTTCTGGCCCTAATTGCGCTCGTTTCACTCGCTCCATATACGGGCTTGAAGAATTTTCACCATCCCCCAAATCAAGGTCCATTGCGACCAACAAGCCCGTCTTGGTGGTCGCTCGCGACCGGAATTAGGAAGTGTGCGACAAATCCGAAACGCTTTGGCCCTAATTGCGCTCGTTTCACTCGCTCCATATACGGGCTTGAAGAATTTTCACCATACCCCAAATCAAGGTCCATTGCAACAAACAAAGCCCGTCTTGGTGGCCGCTCGCGACTGGAATTAGGGAATTGCGCGACCGGAATTAGGGAATTGATTGAACATATAAATCATGACTTGCAGGACGAATACTTCCGGACGAGTGATTTTGTCACTCATCCAAGAGCACAAAGTCCCGCAAGACGCAAGACATTCAAGCGTGCCCGAATCGTTTTCGCGAATCAAGCATCGTTTTCGCGTTGTTTTCGTTTAAACTGGAACGCTTCCCGGGTACGTTGGCATATGGCGTACAGAGTCGGAATGAACGCGATACCCACGACGGTCGCAAGGAGCATACCGGAAAAAGTTGTCACCCCAATGGCGCGACGGCTTCCGGCACCGGCACCAGAGGCGATCACCAGCGGAAGAACACCAAGGATAAAGGACCAGGCGGTCATGAGTACGGCACGGAATCGCATGGAAGCGGCACTCAAAGCGGCATCGTTAATACTCTTTCCGGCGGCGCGTTCCTCTTTGGCAAACTCGACCATCAGAATGGCGTTTTTACTCGCCAGTCCAATCAGCATAACCAACCCCAACTGTGAATAAATGCTCAAAGGCAACTTCCATACCCACAGGCCGCACAATGCCCCAAGTGTTGCCACCGAAACGGAGAGCATGACCGGAACAGGAATTGTCCACGATTCATATTGCGCCACGAGGAACAAATAACCGCAAATCATCGCCAGCAGAAGAAGATAGAGAATTCGGCCCTGATTCTGCTGCTCCTGATAACTCATACCAGTCCATTCGACGTGCATGTTACGAGGAAGAACATTCTTTCCGGTATGCAAAATCTTGCTCATGAAGTCTCCGGAACTAACGCCTTCCTTTCCTTCACCACTGAACTCGGCCGCCATTTCCTGATTGAATCGGACAATGCTTTGTGGCCCCACGGTAAAGACGACATTACCAAGTGAACTGAACGGAACCATTTCGCCTTTTTGATTGGGAATGTTCAGATTGTTAATATCTTCAACAATGGCGCGGTCATTGGCTTCTGACTGAATCTTGACCTTGAACGTGTAACCGAGCAAATTGAAGTCGTTCACGTAAAGAGACGCCAGTTTCGACTGAAGTGTGTCGAACAGCGTCGCAACGGAAACGCCAAGCATTTCCGTTTTTTCACGGTCAACATCCAATTTAAGCTGCGGTGTATCGGCATTGTACGAACTGAAACACCGCTTGGTTTCCGGAATCGAATTGAGCGCTCCGGTAAACACTTTCGTCTGATTCGACAGCTCGGTGGGCGTCACATTACCACTGGCGCACAGGTTAAACGAGGCCCCGCCGGTCACACCCAAACCTTGAATGGCCGGCGGAACAAAGGGGAAGAATACCGCTTCCGGAACGGAAGCGCCAATTTGGGCCAACTGCCGTTCAATGGAAAGGAGATCAAGCCCCGGTTTTTTACGTTTATCCCAGTGATCAAGTTTTACGATCACGCAGGCATAGTTCTCGCCCATACCGCCGATAAAGCTAAAGCCGTTGATTGTCAGGACACTGAACACTCCTTTAATCTCTTGGGCCTTCCGACCGAATTCGGCAAGGATATTTTCGGTCCGGTTTTGCGTGGCTCCCGGCTGCATTTCCACGTGACAAAGAATGGCACCGCGGTCTTCTTCCGGAAGAAATGCGCCCGGGGTATGACGGTAGAAGAAAGAGTTCGCAAACAATATTCCACCGAACAAAAGCAAGGTCAACAACGCTCTTCGAACCAGAACCGAACTCAAGCCCAGGAAGGCCGAGCGAAACGTATTGAGCATGAAATTGAACGGTTTGAAAATGAAACTGGCACGCTTCTTGGGGGGACGCAAAAGGAGTACGCAAAGAGCCGGCGAAAGGGTAAGCGCGTTGACTCCGGAGAGAATCAGGGCGATACACATCGTAACCGCGAATTGCGTATAAATTCGACCGACCATACCGCCGTAAAAGCAGATAGGGACGTAAATCGCAACGGTAACA
>JAQVID010000375.1 GCA_028695865.1 Thermoguttaceae bacterium
TTCGTTGACTGTTTTTCAGAATTTTTCTGACATATCGTTGACGTGGCTGGTTGGTTCTGCTATACTCTCTGTAAGAAGAACACGGCCAACCTTTCGTGGGAAAGGAAAAATCGCCGTGAACGGTTACAATTTTTCAGTGACAGACGGTGAATCGCAAACCGAACCGCTCCGATGATTTCTGTCTTGCGTTCCGGGTAAAATTTTACTCAAAAAGAGAAGCACGAAACGCGCAAGTGTCTTGACGCCGCCATACGCATGACCACAAGACAATACGACAGGGAACCAACTACTATTATATGGGGAGCAGATTATTCGCCTAGGGGACGGAAAAGCCGCGTCCCGAAGGAATACGCGTGCGATCAAACAAGTATTCGAAAACTCGCAAGGGAATTCTTCCCCCTTTTGTGTCCAAACGGACACGATATAATTGTAAAATAAAGAGTGTTTGCGTGAACACATAATGCTCCTTCCCCACCAGATTATTACCGGGCAGGAGCTACACTTGAGAAAGACCAGGGAACCATGGATACTTATGCCGAAAATAATCGTTTTCCCACGACGCGACTTCGCCGACTTCGTTACCACAGCGGAGTACGTCGCCTCGTTCACGAAGTTGATCTGTCGCCCGAACGGCTGATTCTGCCGCTGTTTGTTCGTCCCGGGCAGAATGTTCGCGTTCCGATTGCTTCCATGCCGGGGCACTATCAGTTGTCACTTGACGAATTTGTAAAAGAAATTCGCGAGACGCAAAAGCGTGGAGTCGGAGGGGTGATTCTCTTCGGAATTCCGGAAAAGAAAGACGCGTGCGGCAGTGACGTCATGAGTGAAAACGGGATCATTGCTCAAGCAATCGCGGCGGCGAAAGACGTTGTTGATTCCGACTTTCTCATTATTTCGGATGTCTGTTTTTGCGAGTACACCGATCATGGCCATTGCGGAGTACTCAAGCAAGTTTCGTCGGGAGCGGAAGAACGTTGGGATGTAGACAACGACGCGACACTTGCCAATTTGGTCAAGCAGACACTTGTTCAAGCCCGGGCTGGGGTTGATATGGTTGCTCCCAGCGGCATGATGGACGGGATGATCGCAGCTATTCGGTCAGGATTCGATACCAACGGATTCGAGCGACTTCCGATCATGAGTTATTCCGCCAAATACGCCAGCGCGTTCTACGGTCCGTTTCGCGACGCGGCCGAGAGTGCCCCCCGATTCGGCGACCGGCGTTCCTATCAGATGGACCCGGCTTCCGGGGAAGGGCAGGCTCTTCGCGAGATACAACTTGACGTGGAAGAAGGGGCCGATATGATCATGGTCAAGCCGGCACTTCCCTATTTGGATATTATTCGTGCTGCCCATGAGCATTTTCCCGGACTGCCATTGGCGGCCTATCATGTGTCCGGAGAGTTCAGCATGATTAAGGCGGCGGCAGCCAACGGCTGGATCGACGAGAAACGAATTGTACTCGAATCGCTTACATCGATTACTCGGGCTGGGGCAAGAATTATATTGACCTATTTTGCCAACGAGGTTGCGGACTGGCTTTAGTATGGCAATCTTCGTTCGACTTTCGGTATCGCGTGACGGGAAGAGCCCCCGTTGTGCGAAGCTAAACGGGGAGGAATCGGTAGCAAAAGACTTCGTTCGACTTTCGGTATCGCGCGACGGGAAGAGCCCCCGTTGTGCGAAGCTAAACGGGGAGGAATCGGAAAGAGTGATGAATCGGTAGCAAAATGTTCGAATTGTTTAAAATCCCGGCCATGTGTGTTTTGGGCGTTTATGGTGTGATGGGCATGGGCATGCTGTGTCGCAAGGGAGAATGGATTACCCGGGAAACGTCTGACGTCATGTTCCGGCTGGTGGTCAATCTTCTTTCGCCTTGTTTAATTGCGTCGAAAGTGATTGGCAACGAAGCATTTCAGGACCCGCGAAATCTTTATTTTCCGCCGTTAACCGGAGTGGGGGTTGTCGTCCTCGGTTTGGTTGTCGGTTGGTTGTGTGCCTGTGTCTTGCCCAAAAGTCTTTCGGGAATGACGACGTCGCGGCAACTGGGAACGTTCGCTGTTTGTGTCGGCATGCTCAATTATGGTTATGTTCCAATTCCGCTTCTTCAGGACCTTTATCCAGGCGATGATAAACTGCTTGCCGTGCTCTTTTTGCAGAATGTGGGAACCGAATTTGCGCTCTGGACACTTTGCGTTTTTGTTCTGGTCGGACGATTTGACCGGGAAGCCTTACTCAAAGTCGTGAACGTACCGTCCATGGCCATTGTTGGCAGTGTCCTTATTAACGTTTTCGGACTGGATGAATATGTACCCACTCTCGTCATGAAGCCGATACACATGCTCGGCCAGGCAGCCATTCCCATTTCGCTTTTATTTGTCGGCGCGATTATTGTCGATTGTATTGACCGTAAGCAAATTGCCGCGGAGCTTGGTTATTTTACGCGAGTCGGTATCATTTCGTGTATTTTACGACTGGGCGTACTTCCTGTTCTGATTATTCTGGCCGCGCGATACTTGCCTTGTTCCCGGGAACTGAAGATCGTACTGGTTATCCACGCGTCCATGGCCTCGGCAATCTTTCCTATTGTCATGACGAAATTGTATAAAGGTTGTATCAAAACGGCTTTGGCCACGGTACTGACCAATACTTTCGTTGCCCTGATTACCACTCCCGTTTGGATCGCTCTTGGTCTGCGTTTGATCGATCGAACATGAGCAAGCAAGAAGCACGAAAAACGTTGTGCTGATTTTGCCTGACTTTTCGAGTTGTGTTCCGCGGTCTTTCGTCCTTTGTTTTCGGAAGGAAAACGAATTTCGAATGGCCGCGAGCATTATTCCTCTTGTGAATCGAACCAGTCGGAAATAATACGGGCAAGGCAGCCAAGCAGACGGAAGTATCCGACAATATTTAACATATAGGCAAAGACCATTACGCCGGTCACGATAAATACTTGCCCCGTTGGCGGTACGCTCTCTTGTGTCCATTTTTGAGTCAAAGCAATCGCGACAACACTAAAACCGGAAATCAGGAGTCCGAAAAAAAGACTCATTAAATAAAATCGCAGCCACACCCAGGGAAGTTGTCGCAAACTTAATATCACGTCCCGATTGAACAGAACCCAGGGCGACATATTAAGCATTCCGCTCAAAAAGAGAATGGGTGCCAAGAGCAGGAAACTTCCTGGAACACACAGGAAGGTAATCACGATGTTTTGTTCGGGTATATCAGATGATAATAGCGCGGCAAGGACGATGCCCGGCAAGGACGAAACGACCACGACGTACATGAACCAAAGGTAATAGATCAAGCCGTCGAAAAGTTCAAATTCAGGAAGTTCGTCGAACGTATCGCCGCCACCGGCCGTCCGTTCGAAAACATAAACGGCAAAAAAAGCCAGAGCAAGTAAAAATATATATTTTGAAAAAACTCCCAAAAGAATTCCCAGGGTGAAAAGCACGAAAAGCATGACAACAGACCTTGCGTGAAACAAGGGGGCAAACAGTCCGCGAAGAAGCGACTGGGAATGCCGTTTTTTCTTGCGGTTCGACGATTGTTCGGGAGCATCATCATTAAACGGATTCGGAACACTGGTCATTGTTTTTTCTCCAGGAAAAGAGTATGATCACAAAAGAATATTCATTCGAAAAACATTTCCGTTTTCAGCCAAGGCCGCCACAGGAAACATCATCTTATTATAACTGTTCGTGAATATCATGTCAAATACAAAATCGGATGACCTTACCCTCGAAGCGGCATGAGACGCGGCTGTTTTTTTGCCCAACAACACAAGCCTTTCACAATAAGCCTTTTACAAGGCGGGTACGACGCTTTTCGTCCTGTACGGATACCGCGTTTTACGCAAACCGCAAGTTGCAAGAGAGCTATTGACGCCGCAATACATGATATTATATTGTATTATATTATATTCTATTGTACCGCATTACACGATTCGAGATTACACGATTCGAGCGTTTCGAGAAATCCAACGGCGTCCGGCGCTTCATATAGCGAGATATTGCGAGGAAGTTTTTTTCGCGCACGGGGGGAGAAATTTTTTCCCGCCGTTTTCGAGACATCACTCACAGCGAAAAGCAATGACCGCCGCGTTACGTCCATATGACCGCGACCCCAAACACGTTTCTTGTTCCAGGGCCAAAATTACATTCCGTAAGAAGGTCGGTCGAAATTCATTGGAATGGTCCCTTTACCGCCAACGGGACCATAAATCGGGGAAGAAGAACCGGAAGCCAAATGAACACCACTGCGCTGCGTGACCCATTGGGCTTGTTTCGCCGGTTCTATGACAGAAACATAGCCGTCTGCGTCGTCCGAACCAGAGGTCCCTGATTCGCCTGCTTTGGAGTCGTCGCCCGAAGCCGAATTCTTTTCAATGGAACCTTTCTGTTCCGCCGCAGGAGCTTCCCTGTCCGACTTGTCCGAGTCCGACTTGTCCGAGCGCTCATCGTCGCTCACAGGTCTGGTCAAGGTTGGAGAGCGAAACACCCTGTCCGGAAGGGTATTTTCATCCGGATCGCTCGCGGCGTCCTGTCGCGAACGATTTTTTTCTTCTTT
>JAQVID010000376.1 GCA_028695865.1 Thermoguttaceae bacterium
TTTCGGCGAACCAGGATGAGGCAACAGGCCAAAAGCAGTTTCGTTCCGTGTTTCAACAGGCTTATAAGAAGGAAAAAGATAAGTAAAAGCGGAAAAAGCGGTAACTTCTATTGAAAAGTTTCACTGTTTATATATAATAACGTAATCAGGGTAAGTTATATAAGCTTTTCCAGATGGATGGTTTGTGCAACTTGTTAACCCTGCGGACATACAATGACGGAAGATATTGTTTGAGGATTCAGATACCCCTTTTTTATTTGAAGTTCGGCCATGCACGAAATTAACTCATCCATCCGATACCAAACCAGACGAATCGTTCGAACAGTGAAAGAACACGCGATTTTTCTTCTGGTATTGAGTTTTCTTCTTGGGGGTGGGATACTGGTGATGTCTGGAACTTACGCGCAGGAATCGCAATCAATCCGAAACGATCTCATGGATAACAGTTCCCGGGTACGGACAGTCGGTTTTCCCGGTGGTGATTCTGACCGAACGCGACCGCCCAAGCCAACGAAGCAGCGTGACGATCTTCATTTTCCGCCCGGTTTTTTGCAACATTCCAAGCCTTCAGAAGTTTCTGATACCGCGGATACACCGCAAGAGGGCAAACGGGATTCTTCTTCGACACCGTCCACGGACAAAAAGAATGAAACGGCACCGTCGCAGCCTCGTGACGATGCTGAACCGAATATAGATCCGGTACGAGCCCGGGATGATACATCTCTTTTGGGAATTATTGTTTCGGCCGCATTATTGGGAATTTTCGTTTTCGCCGATTATCGTTACCGATGTTGGCTTCAGTCGGCTTTACTTCAGAACAATCGACTCCTTGCACCGGAGGCGGCGGCTTCCGATTTCGACGAAGTGTTCATGGCCACGGGCACGCCTCCGCTTTCGCTTGCCGGTGTTGTTCCGGGCAACTTTCCGCTGCTTGATTCCATGGGTGGTTATGATTCTTCAGTCGGTTTTACCTCGTCTGAAAACGCGGGGAGTTTGCCCCTTGCTTCCGTTCTCAATACAGGGGAGCATATTGCCGACGAATTCTTTGCAAGTTCAGCGGAGCAGGAAACATGACCGTTGAGCTGACGCTTCATGCCGAAGGTGTTTTGTTACCGGTGAAGGCGCTGCCCGGCTCGAAAAAGAATGAGATTCGCGGTCAGCAGGATGGAGCGCTGAAAGTATCTGTCACGCAAATTCCGGAAAAAGGCAAGGCGAACAAAACGATTCTCGAATTCCTTGCTAAAACCCTCGGTTTTCGTAAGAGTCAGGTGGTACTGGTTTCCGGCCTGACAGCTTCCCGAAAAGTCTTTCTGATTCGTGAAACCACACTTGATCAGGTACAGGAACGCATCGCTCCGTTTTTATAAACCGTTTTCGACCATTTTACCAACGCAATCAATAACGCAATCAAAGATGAATTGAAGTTGGCGGAATATCTTGAGGATCATCACAGCGGGTTGACGTTGTAAATTACCCAATATCAAGGCTGCAGATGAATCGGCGTACCAAATTACCCCATATATCTTCCATATATCTTACTTGCGCAGGATGAAGTGTTCCCTTTTTTCCAAAAAATCGGCGTTGGGACTGTTTTTCATTACTATTTCGGGTATACTTAATAGGTTGTTTTATATGGGAGCGGGCTTGTTTTGAGCCTGTCGTCCTTTTTTAAAATAAAACAAATTTCGTGTTTCGAGGTGAAATGAGTACCGCGAGACGTAAATCAATCCGTGCTCGGCATATCAAGTCGAGACGGATGAAATGGTCAATGGGACCGCAAGACCAAAGCTCAACACCAGTGCGACGAAGGAGACCCTCATGAAAGTGAAAAATTTTGGTATCATCGGTTGCGGCATGATCGCAACGTTCCATGCACGGGCAATTAAGGATGCCGGCGGTACGCTGGTGGCCTGTTATGACACTGTTTCGGCGGCAGCCGAGCGAATTGCCAAGGAATTTAACTGCAAACCTTATACTGATTTGGACGCTTTTCTCGCGGATACGGCAGTCGAGATCGTGACAATTGGAACGCCCAGCGGTGCCCATATGGACCCGGCGCTTGCCGCCGCGAAAGCAGGCAAGCATTTAATTGTCGAAAAACCGCTTGAAATCACTCCGGAACGTTGTGATAAAATTATCAAGGCTTGTGAAGACGCCGGAGTTGTTCTTTCGGCAATTTTCCCGAGTCGTTTTCATCAGTCGAGTGTCCAGCTCAAAAAGGCTGTGGAAGCCGGACGCTTTGGCAAACTGACGTTGGGCGACGCCATTGTCAAGTGGTATCGGACGCAAGAGTATTACGACGGTGGCGCCTGGCGGGGAACCTGGAAACTCGACGGTGGCGGTGCCCTGATGAATCAGGCGATTCATAGTGTCGATCTTTTGGCCTGGCTTATGGGCCCGGCGACTCAGGTTAGCGCCATGACCGGCTTGATTGCTCATGAACGTATTGAAGTCGAAGACGTTGCGATTGCGAATCTGCGCTTTGCCAATGGCGCTTTCGGAACGCTTGAAGCGACGACGGCCGCGTATCCCGGTTATCTCAAACGAATTGAAATTCATGGCGATAAAGGCTCTGCCGTCATTGAGGAAGAAGACATTGTCAAATGGGATTTCGCTGAAGCCTTGCCGGAAGACGAAGCGATTCGCCAGGCGATGGCTTCCCGCCGATCCGGTGGGGGCGGTGCCGCGGACCCGGCTGCTATTGGACACCATGGTCACGCCAAGCAGTTTGCCGATGTACTCGACGCGATAGAACATGGTCGCAAGCCGGCCATCGACGGATATGAAGGTCGCCGAAGTGTTGAAATCATTTGCAGCGTTTATGAATCGGCTAAAACGGGCGACATTGTTAACATCAAAAGTTGAACACTAATTTTCGATTACGACGGGAAACATGACAAAACATATTTTTGTAACGGGCGGCGTCGTCAGTTCTCTTGGTAAAGGTTTGACGAGCGCTTCGATTGGAATGTTGCTTGAAAGTCGCGGGCTGTCTGTCCGCATGCAAAAGCTTGACCCCTATATCAATGTTGATCCGGGCACGATGAGTCCTTATCAGCATGGTGAGGTTTACGTTTTGGACGACGGAAGCGAAACCGATCTGGATTTGGGACATTATGAGCGATTTACGCGAAGTCCTCTTTCCCGCGACAGTAACTGGACGACGGGCCAAATTTATCAGCGAGTTATTGAGCGGGAGCGACGCGGCGGTTATTTGGGGCAAACCGTTCAGGTCATTCCTCATATTACGGACGAGATCAAGAAGTGTATCAATCGTCTTTGTGCTCCGGAAGTCGATGTCGTGATTACGGAAATCGGCGGTACGATAGGAGACATTGAAAGTCTGCCGTTTCTGGAAGCGATTCGGCAATTTTCGTTGGACGTTGGCAAAGAGAATTGTCTGTACATTCATTTGACGCTGGTTCCGTTTCTCAAGGCGGCTCGCGAACTCAAGACCAAACCAACACAGCACAGTGTTGGACAACTCAGGCAAATTGGTATTCAGCCTGATATTGTTGTGTGTCGAACGGAACAGCCGCTGGCCAAGGAAGAATGCGACAAGATCGCTTTATTCTGCAATGTGCCGGCCAATTGTGTGATTCAGGAACTTGACGCCGATTTCACGATTTACGAAGTTCCGCTTTCGCTCGTTGAACACAATCTTGATGAGATTATCGTCAAGCGTCTGGGGTTGACCGGAGCGCACGAGCGTCAATTGAACTTGTGGCAGGAAATGCTTCAGCAGCTTCGTCATCCGAAACAGGAAGTGACCATAGCGGTCGTGGGCAAATACGCCAAGCACAAGGACGCGTACAAGTCGATTTACGAAGCGCTCACACACGGAGGAATCGCAAGTGGAACCTCTGTGCGTATTCTTCGGATCCAAAGTGAGCAAATGACCCGGGAAGAAACAGTTCAACAGATTCGACAGGCCAACGGAATTCTCATTCCGGGCGGTTTTGGCGAACGCGGTGTCGAAGGTAAAATTGACGCGGTACGAATTGCCCGGGAAAACGGCATTCCGTTCTTTGGTATTTGCCTGGGTATGCAGTGTGCCGTGATTGAGTAT
Source organism: Thermoguttaceae bacterium (assembly GCA_028695865.1). GTDB lineage: Bacteria > Planctomycetota > Planctomycetia > Pirellulales > Thermoguttaceae > JAUNBG01. Next base: position 4,070 of record JAQVID010000376.1, read on the forward strand.
GCCCGACATGTCATGGGTATGAATGACGCAAATTCAACCGAATTTGAAAAGGATACCGAAGACCCTGTGATTTGCCTCATGGACGAACAACGTTCCATTGTCAATATGGGTGGTACCATGCGTTTGGGGTCACAGCCAACGACCCTTGTGGCCGGTTCCAAAGCCGCGGAAGCTTATGGTACGACCGGAATTGCCGAACGACATCGGCATCGGTACGAATTCAATTATGAGTATCGTGATCGCTTCGTCTCGGCCGGGTTGACCATTGCCGGAACAAGTCCGGATGGCAAACTGGTCGAAGTCATTGAGTTGAACACGCACCCCTGGTTCGTCGCCGTGCAGTATCATCCGGAGTTCAAATCACAACCAACTCATCCGCACCCGTTGTTCCGCGCGTTCGTTGACGCTGCCGTTGCGAACAAGTCGCGAGGACGCTGAACCGCGTTTATCCGTCGAGCCGCGTTATCGGTAGGGCCGCGTTATCGGTAGAGCCGCGT
>JAQVID010000377.1 GCA_028695865.1 Thermoguttaceae bacterium
AAGGCAAAAATATCATGTTTACTTTCGGCGTTGGATACATTGATCCAAACGAGGGAGCATCCGTCAAGCATATGCAAGAGCTTACCGGATTTGAGATTCGCGAAGTACCCAATTCGAGGTATCGTTTTACGGTGTCACCTGAAGGCAAACGTCATGGCATGGAACTTTTCTCTCATTGGTCGCTTGCAAGCGACAATAAGTCGCAGTTTGGCATTTCGACGAAACTGACGCCCGTCTTTGCGGCAGTGGACGCGCGGCCGGAAGAAATACTCATAGCGCATCCGGACGGGTCAGCCGCGGTGGCGATTCGCCAGAAGGCGGACGGTGGTTTTGTTGTGTTCTGTGGAATTCCATACGGCGAGGACGGTTTTTATCGTTATCTTGCCAAACGCGCCGGCGTCCAACGTTTGACACGAGAGGATTGCAACGTTTACCGGAACGGGCCTTGGGCCGTTTTGCATGCCAGTCGGGATGGCGATGTTCATTTTACTGCCGATGGCGTTTGGGAAGACTTTTTGGAAAAGAAAACGTTTCCTGAACATGGCGTTGTTGTCCCGCTCAAAAAAGGCGAGACGAAAATTCTTCGAAAAGTTGAGACAAAACCGGAGAAGACCAGGACTCATTAGAAGAATCAACGTGAGGAATCAACATGACGACACTCGAACACGCCATGGTCGGTGCTTATGGTGTCATGGCAACCGGTTTATATCGACCGTTCGGCTGGCAGCTTGCCGCGATGGCGGGTATCGTGGCTGTTTTGCCTGATTGGGACGGACTGACCATTTTCGGTGGAATGTCGTTGTTCGACGCGGCTCACCGCTGTTGGGGACACAGTCTTGTTTCTTGTCTGTTGGTCGCGACGCTTTTTGCGGTACTCGATTGCCGATTTGATCTTGTTACGCGAACGGCAAAATGGTTGGCGATTTTATTTCGACTTTGTATCACCACGCCGAAAGAAAACAAAACACGCATAACCGGAGACGCGCAGGGTCAGCCGGAATCCCAACAGGAAGACAAGACGAGTGTACCACTTGCCGATTCTTTGATTCCGCGACGTTCCTGTGGCAGCGCGTTTTACATTGTCTGGATTGGCGTTGCCATGGTTGCGGCAATATCGCATCCGTTTGCCGACATGCTTTTTTCGGGAGCGGCGGGCCTTTCGGATTGGGACGTAAAAATATTTTGGCCGCTGAGTGACAAGGGTCTGGTTTATCCCATGGTACCTTGGGGCGACGTTGGCGTTATCACAATTTTCTTTGCGGGAATGTTCTTCATGCTTTGGCAAAGAAAATATATTCAATTAAGTTCGATCGTAACCCTCATCGTTGCGGCCCTCTATATTTTTTACTACCGATTCTTCAATTTTTGGTGATTCAGTCCCCGCTTGAGTTTGGAAGCGGAATTCAGACCGCGTAACGCGAAAAATCAGGAAACCAATAGGAATGCCGGACGGTCCTGTTTTGCCCTGACGGAACATTTTTGATACTCCGGATTCATGTTGGGGCAACACTCTTTTTCTCAATTGCTGATTCGTAAGCGGTGTTCTTGAGGATGCGTTTTGACAATGCCGACAGGCCGCTTTTCCCGGCTTGTCTTGTCCCCGTCAAAAGGTCTTAAATTTTGTCCTGTGAATCGAAGAATTCGCGTTTGCCCCGTATCAACAGGGAAGCATAGAGTATCGTTGGGCTTACCAGATACCAGGCCCAGAAACGATAAACACGACTGAAGCTTGCGTCTTCAAAATAAAACGCAAGGGCAAAAGTGCAAAAGTTGTACAATAAAAACAGGCAAAGTCGAACGCGCATCGTCACAGGGAGTTTTGAAATTATAATGGGGATACTGACGCAAGTCGCAAAAACGGGGACCAAGAGTAACAGGAATACGCCCAGAGGGGAAAAGAGAGCAGTACAAGCTAATACGCCGGCGACAAGCGGTAAAATGAATTCGATAAAATTGGCGCACCTGAAAAAAGCATTTTCCCAATGATATTTCCTGGTGTCCGTAACTTCGAAAACGCAAGTATCCTCTTTTGTCAAGTTTGAACTCCTTTTCACTAGAATTGAGGTACAACAGTTCACGGAAAAATTTTTCGGAACGCCGCAGGTCAAAAGGTGAAAACGTCCAAATGTGATAATGCGCTGAAATTAAATTCTACTCAAGAACGGTCGAATGTCAATTATAAATTAATGATATACAGAAAGATTAGGGTTATAAATTAAAAGGGTCGAATTCAATGCTCAATCCTAAAGGTCGACCCAAAAAGGAGATATGAGAACAGAGTGCTTTTCTAATATTGCTATACTGCCTATTTTGTGTAAATACCGGCAAAAATTACTCCCGACCCCTTTTTTTCCCCTCCCCTTTTTCCCCCTTTTTTTGAAAGAGGCGTCGACCGGAGTCGAACCGGTAAATGACGGTTTTGCAAACCGTTGCCTTAGCCTTTTGGCTACGACGCCTTGAATTGAGCCTGCCGCGACCATTGGGAGCGAAAAAGCCCTCAAATGGTAACATGAAACACAATATACTCAATATAATATCTCAAAAATGCCACAGTTCAAGGGGGGGAACAGGAGGATTGCAAAGTCTTCCGTCATGTTTTTGAAATTGCTTGTTTTTCTCCTGTTATAGAGGGGAGAGCCAATCCGCGATGTTCAGGTATGTTGCGTGTTTGCGGTTTTTGTAGCTGTCTATGGCGGACGCGTGTCAAAAAACGGATGTTACAGGATCATGGGAGGTGAAAAGTGTCCGCGTGACAACCCTTGCGTGAGTAGGGCAGTTGGGGTATACTTCTTATGTTATGATGTTGTTTCGGTCGGCCCGGCGCAGTTTCCGCGATCGATTGGTCATGCTTTCACGTCCGTTGCGTTTTAAGAAAGGTATAAAGAAATGAAGAAACAGACCGCGTTGTTCCTGCTCGTTGCGTGCATGTTGGTCCTTGTTACCGGTCAGACTCCGGCCCAAACCGGTAAATATGGTGTTGGAACCAATGCTGTGTTCAAGGGACCTGTTGGACTTCAGCTTTACAGTCTTCGTCAAATCTTCAAAACGGATCTTGATGCCGGTCTGAAGCAGGCGCAAGATTTCGGATTTCAGTATGTCGAATTAACACAGGTTGTAACTAATAATAAAACATGTGACGAAATTGTTGCCAAGCTCGCACAGCACAAGCTCAAAGCGATTGCCGCCGGATGGTCTTTTGCCGATTTCGAAGAGAATCCGGAAAAGGTGATCCGCGAGGCCAAGGCGTTTGGGGTGGAATACGCCGGGTGCTATTCCATACCGCACAAGCGTGGAGGTTTTACCGAAGCCGAATGCCGGAAGGCGATTGAAGTCTTTAATCGGGCGGGACGTCAGCTTGCCCAGGCGGGAATTAAACTCTTTTATCACAATCACGGATACGAGTTTGTTCCGTACAAAAACGGGACCATGTATGACCTGCTTGTTCAGGAAACCGATCCGAAAGCCGTATTCTTTGAACTGGATGTTATGTGGGTTATTTTTCCTGGTCATGATCCGGTTGCCTTGGTTAAAAAGTATCCAGGTCGTTTTCCGTTGTTCCATTTGAAAGACCTCAAGAAAGGTGTTGAAGGCAATCTTTCCGGAGGGACCGACGTTACGAACGATGTCGCGCTTGGCTCGGGACAAGCGGATTATCATACCTTGCTCAAAGCGGCTCAAGAGAATGGGACGCGGTATTATTTCATAGAAGACGAGTCGCCCGACGTTTTGAAACAAATTCCTGTGAGCCTGAAATTTCTGGAGTCTGTCACGTGGTGAACTTTATCCATCGCAAACTCGACAACGGTTTGGAAATAGTCGTTGAACTCAATGAGCACGCCTACAGCATGGCAGTGGGTTTCTTTGTTCGGGCAGGAGCCCGGGACGAAACGGATGTGCTGGCGGGCGTGAGTCATTTTCTTGAGCACATGCTTTTCAAAGGGACTGACCGCCGCAGCGCCGAACAGGTAAATCGTGAGCTAGACGCAATGGGCGGATACGCCAACGCGTTTACGTCTGAAGAAATGACTTGTTATTATGCCGTGGTACTGCCTGAACTTCAGGAACACATAGTCGATCTGTTGAGCGACATCATGCGTCCGGCGTTGAGACAGAGCGATTTTGACGTTGAAAAAAAGGTTATTATTGAAGAAATCAATATGTATGCTGACCAGCCGCCTTTTGGTATCGATGATCAGAGTCGGCAACTTTTCTTTGGTATGCACCCGTTGTCCCGTTCCGTCTTGGGGACTTCGGAAAGCGTGGCAAACCTGACCTCCGGACAGATGCGGGAATATTTCCTTCAACGTTACAGTTCGAATAATGTGGTCGTTGTGGCGACGGGGCGGGTTGATGTTGACGCGCTTGTGCGGCAGCTTGAAAAGGTTACGGCGGCTTGGCGACCATCGGATAATGTGCGGGTTCCAGTTCGCGCGTCCAGCTCACGGGGCAAGCATATCAAGGTTCGGGAAAACTCGACGCAGGAGTACATTTATAAACTTTGCGACGCTCCGGACATTTATTCACCTGCCCGCTATTCGGCGGCCATGTTAGCGTGGATTGT
>JAQVID010000378.1 GCA_028695865.1 Thermoguttaceae bacterium
ATCGAAAGAATCCAAGCCGCCGTGGATACTCCTTGTATCGACGAATTTGACACGGACAGCAAAAGAGGTGATCGAATCCTATTCCTATCGGTTCAACATAGAGGAAACGTTCAAGGAACTCAAAGAAGTTGAAGGAATCGGCAAGCCGCAAGTACGTAACCTTGAATGTACCGAGGCAACATTCCAACTTCAACTGTTTGCTTACGTCCTTGTTGAACTGTGGAGCTGGAATCAGGACGAGCCAATGCTGAAGGAATTTCGCGGATTCGCCGACGACCCAAAACGTCGCCCCTCCCATGCCGATAAACGCAAACAATTTCGGCTTCAACTACTCGAAAAGGAATTATTGCATATTTGCCCGGACCGATTAAACCGTGAAAAAATCAAAGAACTTCTAAAATGCCTCAATTCCATGGGAATTTGAGGCAGGAAATATAAGAAAGTGCAGATTCATGAATCTCACAAAATATTTTTTATCGCTACTATTAAAAGCGTTCACCGATTCGGCTATAATTTTTTCAATATTTAAAGTCATCAGATATCCTCCAAATTTATATTATTTTATTCCAACTCTGATGTAGCAACGTTAACGCAAGTTCTTAGGAAAGTTAACTTAGCTGTAACAGTTTTTGAGACCAATAATTCTGCACAGTACGCCAATTGGTGACTTTTTAGATGATCTATATGATTCAGCGATTGTAAATTCCATTTAAGGTTAGCAAACGGAGTTCCAAGTGTCGGGAACATTGTACGAGTATTCGTCGGTATTGCTGGTAAAAATTTATATGGTCGCTTGTTATTTATCGGGGGATGACCAAGCAACGGATTTATATGATGGACTGTTTTTCCCTCTGTTCCTATTATTTTCCTTGCATCCTTACGTATAGATTGTGTCAGTAATTTCACAGCTTTTTGTTCAATTTTAGGAGTGACTTCTGTTCCTAGCTTCGCTGCTATTTCTGACGCTTTCTTTGCTATTGATTTTGCCGCAGCTTTCTTTAAAGCTGCCGAGCCCGCAGTCACTGTTATCTCCACCACTGTTTCAGTTATCTCACCTGCAAGATATACTTTTGGATTATGTATTTTTGATAATTCTTCCCCCCAAACCTTTTCTCTAGCAAGTTTTGTGATCCCAAATGTTAAACTATCTGCACCACCTGCAATAAATTCTCCTGCCACTTGTACTCCTCCTAAACATGAGTCTACAATTCCCCAAAAGTTACACGCGTTATGTACCAGCAGCGAAGTTATTTGATCTTTTCCAACGAAGTACGTATGTTTCTCATTCACTTCGAAGTTGTAGACGTGCTGTGGGTCGTCGAGGTTTGAGCGGGAGAGGATGGTGATTGGTTCGTCGTTTGCGGATTGGCAGGGATCGCCGGGTTGCAGGTTTTCGGCCGTTGTCCAGCATTTGCCAACGACGTAGTATCGGTGACTGGGGGTGCAGACAACTTCGAATTGTTCGCCTGTTTTCTGATTTTCAAATGTCAGCTTGACGACGGATTTTAAGCCGTTGTCGAAGAATCGGGTGACACGGGCCGGTTTGGGCGTGTCCTTTTCCGGGTCGTTATGATCGACGGAGAGGACCATGTCACCGGGACGGATTTCTTCTATCGGTTTACTCGTGCCGTCGGCCATTAAAATCGGCGTTCCGGCGACGAAGCAGACTTCGGCGTCTTCCGTTGGGTTACTGAAGTAATTATTACCGATTGTCTCGCCGTTGTCAATAGCCGTTATCGCTGTCGCGTAAAGACATGTTAAACTCGAAACATATTCGCTGCAAGTCTCGAACGACGCGTTGGTTGCGTCAAGGAACGACGTTGCGGAAGACATGAGCGAAGACGTGTACGTGTTGTTGGCCGCGGCCATGGCGGCGTCGTAAATGCTCTGAGCGGAGGCTTGGCCTATTTCATGAACGCAATCGGTATCGGCCTGGCCGGAAGCGGCGCTGACACTGTTTTGAGCGTCCCGGGCCAATTGCGCGGCGTCGGCTGTGGCACTGGCGGTATTCGCGGCGCTGGTTGCCTGTTCGTTAATCGTATTGAGATTGGCACTATTGATCGATCCCGATGTTTGAAGCATGTCGTTGCAGGAATCGTTTGCCGTCTCCGCGGGGAAAACAGAAAGAAGCGATCGCTCTTCAAACGGTACAATACGGCACAGACGTTGCGAGCGCAGAGACTCCTGTGCTCTTCGGTGTGAACCGAAGAAGAACTCTGTTCGTCTTCGTATTGCTTGATAATACAACATTGAATTATCTATTCTTCTGCGCTAATTTCTTCTGTGCTAACATCTTCTGCGCTAACTTCTTCTGTGCTGCTTGCGGCAAAAATTACTCGCGACCCATTTATTCTCGATTTTGCATTCTTTGGCGGAATGGATATGCTATGGAAAAAAGACTGTTTGTAACGGTTCAAAACAGTGACTTGGATAATAATGCAGGAATGCGCAGGCTTGCCGCGTTAGTATTGGGAACTTGGCGGCTCTTGCTTTGTAATGATTGCTTGCAATAACGTTCATTTCCACAAGAGCGGCTGAACAGTTCCAAAATGCTGTTTCACAATGAGTTATTGGAAATCAGAATTTGCGTTTAATAATCCTGCGATATGATTGCGTTTTACGATTGGCACGTAATTTCGTGATTATTTCGCTTCTTTCTTTGCTCGTGGCTTTTTGGGAGCTTTTGGCGTCTTCACCGGCTGGAGCTTGGTCAATTGGCTCTTTTGCTCCGCTGTCAAAACGGCTTCGATTTCTGTGTCACGTTCCTGACGCAATCGGAGAAGACGCCCTTCCAGTGCCGAGACGGTTTCAAAATAATCTTGTTGTATGGCGTAAACCTTTTTTTCCTGCTCTTCGGTCAATTTGATTTGCTTGTAGTTTTGCGGCATTCGTTTGCGGAACTTTTTGCCCTTCAAATCTTTCATGACGGCTGACGATTCGGCCAAATTCTTTTTCTCAAGGGCCAAAACGGAACCATGCGTGGCTGCCGGCGTTTTGGGGGCCTCAACTTTGGCGGGCGCAGGAGGCGTTGCGGCTTTGGTCGTATCCGCAGCCTGGGATACACCACTCAGATTCAGAACGATCATTGCACATACAGCCAGGGAAATAATGTACTTTGTCATAGAACACCTTTCGTAAAAAAAACTTTTCAATGTTGAGTATATTACAACGGAAATCCCGAAAAACGCTTGAGGCACTCCAATATTATATTGTGGCCTTTTCGGTTTCCTGTTCCTAAACCCCTATTGTACCTTGTCAAAATGAGTTTTCAAGCGCAAATGCTTAAAAAGTGAATTTTTTCTTTCTGCTTACAGAATAAATGTTAAACAGGGTAAAATAGATAAAAACAAAACTCGTTGTACAGCACGGGGCAGGGTTTGACGCACTCCAAAGGATAAATGTTCGATTCCTTGCCAAAAAATGATATCATACCGTTTTTTTGCTACCGATGCTTAAATTTTCAGTGATTCACGCTTCTTTTACCTTCGGAAGACGGGGGATTTCAGACCACGCAACGCGAAAAATCATGTCATACCGCCATATTATAATAAGCGAATTTATCAAGGGCTCAAGGGTATCCGTTCACGGCCAGAATATCAAGATGGGGATAATCAGGAATAAATTGGCGACTGGTCAGCGGTACCACGGAGATAATGGACGAGCGTTTGGGTCATGTGAGTCAAGCAGATTCCGGCCCTGCTGTTCGCAGGTCATTTGGATACTCCAGAACCGCTCCAGCCAACGATTGCCCCAGTTGCTTCGCGTTCCTTGAGTCACTTTGCGATCAAGATGACCTTGCGAATTGTCTGTTCCGCCGGATTGTTCGTCGGTGGAATGGGATGGCATATAAATCGAAAGTATTCTTCTTCGTATTTTTGTAAACGCTTTACAAGATTGCTCGCGTCTTTGTCGTCAGGTACTCTCCTTTGAAGCGATTTCAACAATTTCTTTTTGCGAATATTCATGCGACGCTTCTCTTTCATTCCGGTTATGGAATCGCGTAAATGAATCGTCGAAAACATGTCCTTAATTTTTCGGACGATTGGACGATTCGTTTGCCGTAATTCGCGACCTTGCTTGCATTTTTTTCGCTTGTCCAGTGATTTCGGTGGCGAGTGGCGAGACAATATCCGACGAGGGTGGCAAAGAATCGTTGTAAGATTTTAGTGTTTTGAAGTAAAATTCGCCAGCGGAGGCAAAGTTTCGGTCAGGCAATACTGCCGTAACGCTTCGCAGAGGGTATCCGTTGGAGACAAGTTCCGCTGTTTAAGAGTGCGAAAGACACTCATAAAAATGGATTGCGTTTCCGCCCCGTCGGTACTCCGGTTGCCGTAACCGTTTTTACGCATGATTACCGCCGGACGAATACTCCGTTCCGCATGGCTGTTGTCGAACGGAACGTCCGTGCGATACAAAAACGTGAATATTGCAAACCGATACTTATGCAGTCGTTTTACAAGCCGCTGCGCTTGCGGATTTTTATATTCTTGTGAAAGGAGCGAATCAAGTCGGACTTCGATTTGTCCGCAACGACGAGTATATACATCGGCGTCAAGCGAC
>JAQVID010000379.1 GCA_028695865.1 Thermoguttaceae bacterium
ATTGACCGGTACCGACGCACACCCCACAACAGCCGTCAAGGCCAATGTGAGCACAATCAATCCAAATGTACTTCGAACAACCATTTTCTACCGCAAAAAGCATTTCTGTACGATCTGACCCGGGGACTTTTACTCCACTCTTGCCCTCCAAGCAAAAAAAATCTCGAAGAGTATCGTCTTTTTTCCCTGTTTACACAAGGGCAATATGGACGATTATTTCTGTTTTCTTCCACAATTCCGGTTTCCGGCACGAAACCTCTGCCGTGAACCTCTGCCGTGAATGTCCGCCGTGAATGTCTTACCAACTGAGAAGAGCGCCAACACTTAACAGATTGTTCGTTTGATTTTTATTGGTCAAAACATCGTAATCCACGGTTATTGATATTTTCGAGAAACAGGAAACCTTGGCTCCAACACCAACCCAGAATGCGCTCGACGCCAAGTTTCCTTCATAAAAAAGTTGGGCAGGAGTCGCCGTACCCGAGATTCGGCCAAACCAGTATGTACTCATCGGAGCGTTTTCTGAAAGCATTTGGTAGACCCAGGCAAATCTCCCCTGGCATGTCAAAAAGTCTGACGAGCCCAATTTCACATCAACTTTGGCTCCACTGACTGAATACATGGCATTGTACTTTCTGCTATCGTCAAGTACTGTCCCTGTTGCCAGATTATAATCGTCATGCCACAGTCTGGAATATTGGAGCATCGTAAACGGTTTTAGTACAAATAAACTTTTTGTGTTCATTTCACAACCAATTTCCACCGACCCGCTCAATTGGTATCCGTCGAAATCAAGCCCGACGTCACCGGCATTGCGATCAAATGAATAGGAGTCCATCCCTCCATTACCCAAAAGCGTCAGATAGACTCCCCCGGTATTGAAATATAAGCCCAAACCGCCCAAATGAGTGGTCTGCTCGCGGTCTCGCGCCGTCGCGGTCAAATTACTGTTATTATAGTTGTAATAACCCGATAACGTACAACAACTAATCGGCAGTGTTACGCCAATCATGGCCCCATTTGAAGAATGATCCAATTTGAGACTTTGCCCCGATGGGGTAACATCACCATTTCCCCAATAAGCGTTCCCCCAAAGACGAAAACGCTTGATCGAAGGGAGCGAAAACGATTTCAAAGAAGAAAGCGAACCCCGAACGACGACTTCTTGGGAAAATTCCACTCCTTGCCCCGATCGAAAACAGCTTACCGACGAAGCAGGTTCGGAACCAACGGCCGCCTGATCGAGAATATCCGCGGAATAAAAACTTGTGCCATTCTCAAGAACATTACTCTTCAAAAAGCTGCTCCCCATTACATAGTCCAAGTTGTCATCCTTTTGAAGCAAGGCAACATCTTGCCCATGACGTTCGGTCGAATCACAAAAAACATCATGAAACAAGGGAGCCGAATCATTTTGGACCAACCAGCCGGGAGCGTCGCCCATCGCCAAACCCGATGCCACGAGGAATGCCACCAGAACGGAGCAAAAAACATTACATTTTCGGTCTGACACGAGCATTGAGTTGATTCCATTACATTGCGGTTAATCGGTAACACACCCTACAATTGATATAATCGGCATATTTTACCCAAAACTTAAACTTTTCTCCCCTCCAACCCTTTTCAGCAGGGAATCCATCCGCAAAACTTCTTTCCCACACGGGCACAGCCTGACCTACACAACTCAACCGGGACCAAGAAATAAAAAAACCGCACTGCAAAACAGAGCGGTTTTAATTTTATCGAGATAATCCGGGTAACAAAATCAATTTACCCGAAAGAATCTCAAACGTTCAAGCTAAGCTCAGCAACCAGCAACCGGTGCACAAGGAGCAACGGGGGCACAAGGAGCACAAGCCGGCTTGCAAACGCGGTGGCACTTTTTGACTTTGCAGCAACGAACTTTGCAGCAGCGAACTTTCTTCACTTTGCAAACGGGAGAACAAGCTTTTTTGCAGACCGGAGCACAAGTGGCAACGGGAGCACAAGCCGGGGCAGCCGGAGCGGCAGGAGCACAAGCCGGGGCAACCGGGGCAGCCGGAGCACAAGCCGGGGCAACCGGGGCACAAGCCGGAGCACAAGCGGGTTTACAAACGCGATGGCACTTTTTGACTTTGCAGCAGCGAACTTTGCAGCAACGGACTTTGCAAGCTTTTTTGCAAACCGGAGCACAAGGAGCGCAAGGCGCACAAGCCGGAGCATCACAGGTCGGGGCGACAGCGGCACAAGCCGGAGCCGGAGCAACTGGGGCACAAGCACCACACTTGGCCTGGACATTGTTAGCGGCAACCGCGATCACAACGACGGCAACCAAAGACAACAGAATACGAAGCTTCATCTGAATCTCCTTAAAAAATCGGTGTACATGAAATTTTAGGCTTTTTGCCAATTCCCATCCATACATTTAATATATCGGCAACCCTTTGCCAATATTTTAACTATTTTTACAATTATTTCACAAATTACCGCATTAACGTTATTTTATGAAATCTACATCTTTCAGTATATCTTCTTTATTTATTCGAACAAGGGAGGGCACAAATCTTTTTTTATTCTTCGTGCTTTATCCAAAACAATTCCAACAAACTAAATATACTGAACTGCACATCTTTTAAAAGCTTTACGGCAACAAACACGTTTTGCCCCGCTTTTAAAATAAGAAAACTTTTTTTATTGTTTGTAAAAGTTTTCCTCATCCTTGATTATATATATTACCCACTTAATCCTGTCTCCGCAAGTACTTCAATCGTTTTTTTTGAAAATTTGTGGTCCAAATCCATCAAAAACGACTCTTTATAGGAATCATAAGGATTAAAACATCCTTTTCACAAAGCAGGTAACTCTGAATACAAGGCGAATACACTAATTGTCAAAATTCGCTTCCAAAGTTCAGGAACAGTCACTGTCCCTCTTCCAACACTATTGAGTATAACCCATGAAATATCACGTGTCGGAATTCTCCCCGAAATTTTTACAAATCCAAGGCCTTTTTTCATCCCTGTCGTCCAGTTTTCACTACTGGGAAACTTGGTAAAACTCGGAAAGAATGTTAAAAACATCCCTCACAAGGAAAGCTCTTTAACAGAAATAGTTATCGCCCTATTTGCCCTGAAAGCTTCCTGAAAATGATTGATTTCTGATTATTACGATTGCAACAGAAATCTCTTAACACTCGCGTTTCTTTATAAAAAAAAGACCCGTCAAAACCACTTAAAGGTATTGACGGGCATGAAAAATAATCATGTGTTTCCGCGTCTGTCACTCGAAAAACACTGTAAATATCGTTGTATAAAGCTGTTACAAAAGTTTCAAAAGTTTCAACGCCGGCTCTATGCGGCCAAAGGGCGCACTCACTTGCACTCCACTTACACGACAGCTGATCCGCTCGATCGCTCCCTGTGCTATTTCGATCCCCAACGCAAGTTGACTGGCCGCGTCCTGACTGGCCACAGCCTCCATCCGTGTCATTACCGAGTCCGGAACGACCACGCCCGGAACTTCGTTCTTCATAAACAAAGCATTCTTGTAACCCGTTAAAGGCCAAACACCCGCAATAATCGGTATGGTATCGCCGATCTCGTCCAAAAATGAGCAAAACGCGTCAAAATCGAAAACTGGCTGCGTGACCGCAAAATGGGCGCCCGCCTCGACTTTCTGTCGGAATCTCGCAATTTCTCGCTCTTTGTCCAAGCTGGTCGGGTCCAGACCGCAGCCAATGACAACGTTCGTCGCCGGCTTGATCGGCTCCTGACCAATATCAAGTCCGCGGTTCAGTCGCGTTTGAATACGAATCATGCCGATGGAGTCCGTGTCAAACACGCCGGTCACGTCGGGATACTTCCCCACTTTCGGCGGATCGCCCGTTATAAACAATATATTATGAATGTCACAGGCGGCACAGGCAAGCAAATCCGCCTGCATACCAATCAGGTTTCTGTCCCGACAGCAGAAGTGAAGAATCGGCTCAATTCCGACTTCATGCTTTAATCTTTCGGCAACGACAAGCGACGCAATTCGAGACGAAGCCCGTGGTCCGTCCGGTAAATTAACCGAATCGACTCCGTGCTCCTTCAGTATCATACTTTTGCGCTTGATATCGGTCAGATCGAAGCCACGCGGAGGCGTCAACTCCACCGACGTAATCCATTCTCGTTTGCAAAGTTTGGCCGCAAAACAGCTTCGGCCTTCCAAGGGTTGTTCCGGAACACCAATTTCCGCGGAGGCGACGACGGTTACCGCCGTTTGAGCACGACGACTTCGAGCAAGCGGCTTAACTTGACGCACAATTTCTCGCAGATGTTCCGGCGTTGTGCCGCAACACCCACCAACTCCAACCGCTCCCAACCCAACGTACCGCAACGCATAAGTCGAAATATACTCCGGGGAGCAATAATATAATTGACGCCCTTCAAATTCCTTGGGTATGCCCGCGTTAGGTTGAACGATCACCGGCCAGGGCGAATGTTTCAATGCAAATTCCACAGGCTCCAGGATTTCTTCCGGTCCCGCTCCGCAATTCAAACCAAACGCGACCGGTTGCGGAAGCTCAAACGGAATCG
>JAQVID010000380.1 GCA_028695865.1 Thermoguttaceae bacterium
AACTGTTCGGACGGCAAGCGGCTCGCCCGGTCAAAAAACGTGTGCTCGGCAAAAAGCTCGACAGTTTTCTTGATCTCTCGCCCGGGGATTTGGTCATTCATGTCAGTTACGGTCTGGCCCGTTTTCTCGGCCTGGAAACGATCAAAAAAACTCAGGTGGAAGAAGAACATTTAAAACTTGAGTTCGCCGATCATGTCGTTGTTTTTGTTCCGGTTTCACGTATTCAACTGATTCAAAAATATGTAGGAGCCGGCAAGTCGGCGCCCAAGCTTGCAAAAATCAGTTCAACCGCCTGGGCCAAACAAAAGAAAACAGTGCAAGAGGCCGTACTGAATCTTGCCATGGAGATGATTGATCTTCAGGCCCAACGCAGTGCGCTTGGCGGTACGCCTTTTCCTCCGGACAGCGATTGGCAGATGGAGTTCGAAGGCCTGTTTCCCTGGCAGGAAACAAGCGATCAGTTGTCCGCCATTGCCGATATCAAACAAGACATGGAACACTCCAAACCCATGGATCGCCTCCTGTGCGGCGACGTCGGATTTGGCAAGACCGAAGTCGCTCTCCGCGCCGCGTTCAAAGCCGTGGACGCCGGATTTCAAGTCGCGATACTTGTACCGACTACCGTACTGGCCGAGCAACATTATCGCGTCTTCAAAGAACGACTTTTGACTTTCCCCGTTTCGGTCGATGTCTTGTCGCGTTTCACCCCAAATAATCGACGCCGCTTGATTCGTGAATCACTACAGGATGGAACACTTGATATTGTCGTGGGAACCAATGCCCTGACCCGCTCCGATATTGCCTTTCACAATCTCGGTCTGATTATTATCGATGAGGAGCAAAAATTCGGCGTCCAGGACAAAGAAAAACTCAAGCAGTTACGGCACTTGACCGACGTTCTCACCATGACGGCGACCCCCATTCCGCGAACGCTTCATTTTTCGCTTTTGGGCCTTCGCGATATTTCAAATCTGGAAACGCCGCCGGCAAACCGCTTGCCGGTCGAAACCCGCGTCATGCGATTCGATTCCGATTTCGTTCGACGGGCCATTCTTCGCGAACTGAATCGCCAGGGACAAGTTTACTTCGTTCACAATCGCGTTTTTGACATTGAAGAAGTCGTCTGGAAACTCAAGCAGATTGTTCCGGAAGCACGCATCGGAGTGGGACACGCTCAAATGTCAGACGACCAACTCGAATCGGTCATGCGCGACTTTATCTTGCAAAAATATGATGTCCTGGTCTGCACGACGATTATTGAAAGCGGTTTGGATATTCCCAACGCAAATACAATTTTTATCGACCGGGCCGACCGCTTCGGACTGGCCGAACTTCATCAGCTTCGCGGACGCGTCGGACGTGACCGATTTCAGGCTTACTGTTATTTACTGCTTGAACCCAATCAGGTTTTAAATCCGGACGCAACACGGCGACTTAAAGCTATTGAAGAATACTCTCACCTTGGCTCGGGCTTTAATATCGCCATGCGCGACCTTGAAATTCGCGGTGCCGGAAATATTCTGGGAACGCAACAAAGCGGACACATTGCCATGGTCGGCTATGAGATGTACTGCAATTTTCTCGAAGACGCTGTTCGTGCCCTCAAGAAAATGCCGCAAAAAACCGTCATTGACGTCGAAGTCGATCTGCCGGGCACCGCGCTGATCCCACGTTCCTATATTGGCGATCAGCATACAAAAATTGACGTGTATCGCCGATTGCTCCGCATTTCCTCTCTTGAAGAATATTACCTGATTCAGCAGGAATTGCAGGACCGGTTCGGACCGGAACCACCGGAAGTGCGACGTCTTCTGCTCCATGCCCGAATTCGGGTAGACGCGTTCCGATATCGTATCTATTCGCTCCAGTTGACTTCAGAAACCGGACAGTGGTTCGTGACCATGAAATTTCACGGCGAAAATTATGTACATCAACTTCGCGACGACCTGAAATGCAAGGGACTTGAACTTCGCGTCACCGACGACTTGAAGGGACATGTTCCCATTCCCAACAAGTTTTTTGACTCGGCCGGAAATGTCAAAGAAAAGGAATTGACCGATTTCATTGTCGATTTCCTGCGACTCAAGCCCCAATGAACTGTCCGACGAATCGCCAATTATTTTTCCATTGAAACTTTAACGTTGCGAAACATATAAGGATTGTCACTCAACTTGAGAGGCTTTCCGCTTTCCACGTCAAGATTTTTCACCGTAACTTCACGCGTGACCTGATAGGGATACTGCTCGACGTACTCCTTGCTTGTCAGCTTGGGATTTATATTATGAAAGAGCCTTGGCCCTTCGTACTTCGCGCCGAATTTTTTGTCCTTGACAACAAATCCGTCGATTTTAATATTACGCGGCATGTAACAGGTATACCCAAAGTCGTGACTGCCGGAATAGGAACCGCCTATCACAGCCCCACCCGGTTTGGAGGGAATGAATTCACAATGGCGAATCACGACGTCGCCGTCAAATGTACTACCGTAATCACTTCGCAAACTGATAAAATACCTGCTATGTACTTTGGTGTTCTCTACGGTAAAAAGACCAAATCCGATAAGACTGATTCCTGTATGGCCAAGAACGGAATCCTTTATGGTCGCGTTCGTTACTCCCATGTGCGCGTCGAAACGCGACAACTCAACATGATCGAACGTAATATTTTTGGAAAAATTCGAACCAAAGATTCCCCAACGCGTCGTGTCGTGAATACTGTCGAATTGACTGCAATTGCGGAAAGTCACATTGACCGCGTTGAACACGGAAATATCATACGACCCCATGGACACAGGACGCCCTGCTCTGCCGATCGTGTGATACGTTTTGTGCCCGGTCAACTTGCAATTCTGCACTACAACATCCGCGCACTTGGAAATATTGAAAAAACCGCCGTACGGGGCGCCATGGTCAAGTTCCCGGGTAACTTCATGCGTCAATCCGTCAACGACAACGTTCGAACGTGTTATGGCAATTCCGCGACTGTAATAAGTGTACTTTGATTCCGCTTGATTGGCTATGGTTGTAAAGTGTCCGCCGGTAATGGTCAGCAGATCACGGTCCATCGGAATAACGGTCATGGAAGAGACCTTGTTGAAATCCCAAATGATGGGCGTTCGCGGGTCTACTTCGCCTGTTGTATTGAGGAGAAAAACATCTGTTTGCGATGTTCCATTATTTTGATTGGCGCCATAACGAATATAGCGTTTCACTGAACTTTCGACCACAATGACCAATGAGCGACAAGGAAGCGAGACATCAAGTTTTTCCTGATTCTTTTTGATCGTTTTGACCGTTGAAATACGGCTGGACGGAAGCTTTGATGATACGGCGAAAACGGGTAAATTCTTCGTTCCGACCTTGGAATCGTCCAAAATGAAACGGGCGTCTTTCCAATTGGTATTCGTTTGAATGACGGCCGTTTTCGCTATATTACCAATGTAATATGTCGCGCCCGACTCGGCACACACGCAGGCACCGGTCTCATTGGCGGCTGCGTGCGCCTTGCAAATCGCCTCGAAATCGTCCGTAACACCATCACCAACAGCACCGAAGTCGCGGTAAGAAACGACTTTGCCCGGCGTCTGTTCCGAAAACGCGTGACTCAAAAAAAGGAACAGCACACCAAGAATAACACCCAAGTTAAACAAACTTTTCATAAAAACACCTTCATAATATATAATGAATATCATGCAATCACATTACAAGTCAAAAACACATATCATGTTTTGGCCGCAGAGGATCAAATACGCTCTTTCACATCGCCAAACCGTGCAAACGACAAACCGTGCAAACGACAAACCGTGTGAAAAGCCCCGGGCACAAACCCGGGGTTCACACGACAAGAACCATGTATCGCAATTATACCAGCCAATCTTTACCGCGATACACAACATTACGCAAAGCAAGTTCACCACGGCGGAAATTGGCCGAGTCGGCAAGACCGTATTCGCCAAAACAGGCAGGCTTAACATCAAAAAGAATGAAATCGGCTTTCGCGCCGACTTTGAGAAAATCGTCATTCCCATTGGAATACTTTTCGACATCCAGCAGAGCCGCCGGATTCGTCGTCGCCAGAGGATACGCTTGAGCAAGCGTAAGGCCGACCGCCGTCATCATATTGACCATACCGGTCGCAATGGACGCGGACGCTCCGGCCAAAAGGTGCTCTTTATTGTCCGCAATGGCAACTTTGCCGTTGGGTAAAATCTCCAAATCGCACAAGTTGGTTGTATACCTGCCCGGAGGAAGACCCGCAACAGAAGCCTGATCACTGACCAAAACCAGCCGATTAAGCCCTTTGGTCTTGGCGATAATTCGAAGAAGCATCGGCGAAACATGAAAGCAATCGGCAATCACGCTGGCAGTCAAACGATCTTCGGTTAATTGGGCAAAGAAATAATTCTCCCATTTAGGCAAAAGCGGGTACGTCGCGTTACTCAAGTGAGTCGCCAACTTGGCCCCCGCGTCGGCCGCCATGACAATTTGATTCGGTGTCGCGTTGGTATGCCCTGTCGCGACAAGT
>JAQVID010000381.1 GCA_028695865.1 Thermoguttaceae bacterium
GCCGATTATGGACGGATATCAGGCGACGGAAAAAATCCGTTCCAGTAGCCATCCGGAAGCAAAAACAATACCGATTATTGCCATGACGGCCAACGCGTTCAACGAAGATGTTGTCAAGGCAATGAGTGCGGGAATGAACGATCATATCGCCAAGCCGGTGTTTTATGATCGCCTTTTCGCGGCCATTTCCAAATTAACCCATAAGAAGGAGAATGAATAAAATGGCAAAAGATTTTCGCAGTCTGTTCGACAAACTCGAAGCCTGGGGAGCTGAACCCCGTGAAGTCCTTGAAGAAATCTTTATGGACAATACGGATTACTATCATGAGTGCCTGGATAAATTTACACATGAGACTTTTCTGCAAACACTTCCGGCTTTGCTCGTCCCGGAGAAAAAAGAGGAAGCGATTCATATCGTCCACACAATGAAAGGAAATGCCGATTATCTCGGTCTTTTTCCTGTAATCGACGCAACCATGATCATTTTGAAAGACTTGCGAGCCGATAATATTTCGCAGGCCATTGCCGATCTCCTGGTCCTGAAAGCCGCCTTCGACACGTTCTGCAAAATCATTGCGTCTGAGTCATAACACGTACAAGGGAAATGTCGCTCTTTGATACAGTCCACAGGGGTGGTGTGATACAACATGCCGTTTAGACAGGCGGGACTGGAGTCTGGGCGTCCCGTTCGTCCCGTTCGTCCCGCTTTGCCGATCCTTCTTTCGGTTCTTTGCCCGGTCTGACGGAGTTTGCCACGGACAAACCACAAGGCAAGTCTGCTGACAAAGGTGATTCCCGCCAGTGAAATCATTTTTTTGCGTCTTGTTGTTCGTTTTGTTGTTCGTCAGTTCCATTTCCAAAAATGATCTCATTAAGAGCCTTTCGTTTAATCGGCTTTAACAAGACCTTGTCGAATAACTTTTTATCATACATGATCGATTCGTTTTCTGTGGACATGGCATAGATTTTCATCGACTTGTACTGCGACATGGAACGAATTTTTTGGGCCAGTTCCGTTCCGCTCATCTCGGGCATGAGCATATCCGTTAAAATAATATCAAACGATTGGTGCTCAAGGCACTCCAGCGCTTCCTTTCCCGAATGGGCCATGCTGACAGAAATATGATATTTCGACAGCATTTGGACAAGAATATCGAGAACCATTTGTGCGTCATCGACAACAAGCACAGCAGGATGCAATTCAATCGATTTCATTTCCTGTGCGGTAGCAGCGGGCCGTATTTCGTTCAATAACGCGTTTGCGCTTTCTTCTTCGCGATGCCGCGCAATGTTCGGCAGAAGGATGGTGAACGTCGTACCTTTGGCAATCTCGCTATCCAGCTCCAGTCTTCCTCCGTGAATCTCCACGATTTTTTTCACAATCGGCAGCGCCAACCCTGTTCCCCGACGAGAGGAAAACGTTCCCCTCATACGCGATGTAAGCGGAACAAACGGTTCGAAAATCTTCTCTCGATCAGACGCGATAATACCGATTCCCGTATCGGACACTTTCAGAAGCAAGTCTCCCTCTTCCACCGTTGTTGGATAGTAATTGACCGTGACCGTAACCGTTCCCTTCTGCGTGAATTCGATCGCGTTGCCGACGAGACAGGAGAGAATCCTGTTAAGACACGGCCGGTCAAGATAAAGCTGGGGAACCGAATCGAAGTTGAAAACGAGGTCCAGATTTTTCTTCTTTGCGGCAGGCCGAAAATCCCGGTCGAGTTCGTAAAAAACTTCTTCGAACACCGTCCAAACAGGGTGCAACGAATAGTTGCCCGATACCAGTTTCGATAGTGTGAGTACATTATTTAACAGAGCAAGCAAGGCATTACTCGACTCGGTAATCGAATTCAGAAAATCGATCCGCGTTTCGTGATCCAGGTCCGGGTCCTTTAATAAATCGGTGAACCCGACCATCGCGTTCAGGGGCGTTCGGATTTCGTGACTCATACTCGATAAAAAGAACCTTTTCGCCTTGTCTGCCGTCTGCGCTGCTTCCAACGCGAATTGAAGGCGATCCTGTGTGCGTTTACGCGTAATGGCCATTTCAACAATATGGGCCGTCAAACACAATAAATTCTTGTGTTGTTCTGAAAGCGTATTAAGCGCATAACCACAGGTCATAAAGCCAACGTACCCCCACGGCTTGCCATTGAGACTCACATATTTGAGATATGTTCCACGAATGTCCTTTTCTTTCGCCAGAGCCACAATCAGCGGCACATAATTCCTGGCTCTTTCAATATCTTGCTCGTCGGAAAAATCAAAACAGAGCAGTTCATCCAAATTTCCGTTTTCCATTTCACGGTACCAGGGATGGGTCGAGGCGTTGCCGATACAAAACTTCTTCGTATCCAGAAGCGGGCTCAACCCTTTACGATGATATGATGTAAAGAACCGAAGCATATCGGTCTCTTCGTCCAGTCGGCAAATAAACCCGTAACCAAATCCGAGGTAATTGCAAATATCTTCCAGAAGACTGCATATATCCCCTTCCAGGTCATCCGAGGAGAAAAGCTTTTCGAGCGCCGAAGAGATAATCTTTTGCGACTCGAAAAGCTCCTGTTCATCGGTAATATCCTGTGACATGGCGATCAGAATTCTGCGACCATCTTCATCGACCGCGGGAATTTTGACCGTTTTACAGGTCGTTCGAACACCTGAGGCTGATTGAAGTGTTTCGGTACAATAGAACAGTTTTCCCGACTTCATGACCTCTTGATCTTCTTCCAGATTTTTCCACGCTTCTTCCGGATTCGGAAGAAATTCGAATTCGGTGCGTCCGATGATCTCTTCCGGCTTCAGCCCCACCATACTGCAACACTTATCGTTGATTTGAAGACAGCGGAAATCGTCGTCCGCGTTTTTGACGAAGAAAATCGCCGGAAGAGTGTCAATCACTTTTTTCCACAATGCCAGCAGGGCTTCACGCTTTTTTTGCTCAATAATATGTTCGGTTACATCTTGAACCAGGCCGGAAACCACCACGTCATTCTGGTCCGTGGTTCGCCTGATAAACAAACGCAAATACCGCATTCCTTCCGGTTGTGGAACGTGACAGAGCATGGTCGCCGTTTCTTGTTCACCACTAAAAACGCAACGATACATTTCATTGTAAGAGACGACATCTTCCGGACAGAGATGCTCTTCAGCCGATACGGGATTTCCATTCTCATCGAAAGACCAAAAATCGGTAACCCGATCCATGTGGGAAAGGAGATTCATGCTCTTATCGATTCGATAGCTCGCGATGTGCGCGACCTCGGCGGCATTCTCCCAGTCTTCCAGCACTTCTTTCATCTTCTGTTGCCGCTTGTAATCCTCGGTTTCGTCAAGAGACAAAGCGATCAGAACAGGTTCCCCATCCGGGCCAATCGTGGATACTTTCACCGTTCGAAAATGATGCTCCACACCATCGCACGAATAGACGGTTTCGAGAAATTCAAACGGTTTTCCTTCCTTTATCACCTGAAGGTCGTTGCTCAAGCACTGTTCCGGGACACCATGCCGGAGAAGTTCCTCGTCGTTATGCCCGATGATTTCTTCCTTTTTCAGTCCCAGGAATTTGGCGAAATTGGCATTACACTGCCGATAACGAAAATCATCATTTGGCGCTTTGATAAACATGATAACCGGCATGGATTCAACGCAGGCAGTCCACATCGTTTGTAAAACACGTTCCTTATCCTGCGTTTCGACAATCGAGGTAATATCCTGAATCAATCCGGTAAGGTATTCGCCGGACGCAGATGGTTTTTGAATAAAGCCAAGGAAATGACGCATCTTTCCCCGTTGCATGGCCCGATACCTGACCACCACATGCGCGACTTTATTGCAAGCGACCTCGTCATAGCGCTGTTTCCATTCGGGATAATCCTCCGGAATGATCCAATCTTGCGGCAGACAAGGTTTACCATCGCAATGCGGCCAGACCTCCAATATTTTATCTCCGCTTTCGTTCGTGTTTGTTACAAGGTTGTAACGGAATGGATAAATACTCGCCAGCCGCGTCGCCGCTTCCCAATTCGCCAACTCCCCCTTGATCTCTTCCTGGCGTTTTGTCTCTTCGGTAATATCACGAAAAACAAGAATCGCACCCAGAACGTTCTCCTGTTCATCCAAAATCGGCGACGAAACCCCAGTGATCGGATACGTGTTTTTACCGTCATACGACTTTAAGATTGCTCCCTCGGACGCGGGAATGTTTGTCCGCGTTTGTATTGTTCGGGAAACCGGTGATTCCACAATATCGCCGTTTCGGCCAATTGTCGTCATAAAATAATCACAAAGCGGTTTTCCCGCAACTTCCGACAATTTCACCCCCATCATCCGTTCGGCCACCGGGTTGAGCATAATAATATTTCCGGCTTGATCTGTCGTGACAACAGCGTCACCGATACTGTTGAGCGTCCGCCAGAAATATTTCTCCTGTTTCTCTATCTCTTTCCGCGAATTTTGAAGTTCGGTAATATCGTTGGAAATTCCAATGACCGCCGGAAAACCGAA
>JAQVID010000382.1 GCA_028695865.1 Thermoguttaceae bacterium
AACGTCGCATGAATATCCAAAAAAAGAAATTGTTGAAAACGCACCAATGGGGAGTACCTGACGACAAAGACGCGAGCAATCTTGTAAAGCGTTTACAAAAATATGAAGAGGAATACTTTCGATTTATACACCAACCTATTCCACCAACGAACAATCCGGCGGAACAGACGATTCGCAAGGTCGTACTTGATCGCAAAGTGACTCAGGGAACGCGGAGCGACTGGGGCAATCGTTGGCTGGAACGATTCTGGAGTATCCAAACGACCTGTGAACAGCAGGGCCGGAATCTGCTTGATTACATGGCCCAAACGCTCGTCCATTATCTCCGTGGTACCGTTCCCCTGTCGCCAATTTATTCATGATTATCCCAATTTTCATATTCTGACCGTGAACGGTTACATATTTCGTTTATGCTGCATTAACATAAAACGGAACACTATATTACACAGTGGCGATATTGCGCAGAGAGGCCGAAGGGCGGGACTATACGCGGCTTGCGAAAGAACAACTTTCTGCGTAGAGGAGAGATTTTGGGGAGTTGTGCGGTTTCCCCAAAATTTCCAAACGCGGAGCAGGCGAAAATCCCAGCGACTTGCGGATGTAAAAGCGGCAAGCCGCCGTCCATTCTTGTCGCCCTCCAAAGGACGCTTGGTTGTTTAGTGTATTGTATTATAATCGGTACTGTGGAATTTTCATGTTTTCACCATCCTTTAGGGCCGACAGGTGAGCAACAATCCCGGGCACGGTTGTATTGAGAGCCTTGATAATATCGACACAAGGCTTGCGATTGAGCAGGATGGAATCAATAAAATCGAGGGTTAAATACGCGTGCGAGCCGCCGTGATATCCGGCCTGCATTCCCGGCGGCAGAGCGGGCTTTTTCAAATTCAGTTTCTGAACAATCTTTTGTCCTTCCTGATTTCCGGAATAGGCATTGTCGAAGGAGCCCAACTCACCGCGATTGCGGCCCGATTCCGTTCCGCCTCCTGCGGTGTCCCAGCAGACGGCCATGCGGGCCATGCCCCCTTCACTGGTTCGTAATAATGCAACTTCACTTCCGAATGGATTGTGATAAGGGTTGTTTTTCGGCTGAAATTGTTCAATGGAACATTTGTGTCCATAGCAGGAGACCTCGGTGAAACTTCCGCCTGTCACGCAAGTATAAAAGGCGTTCGAGTGTGTCGGATACCACTGGGGAGGAAGGCCGATTCGCCAACCAAGATACGATTCGATAGCCTTTGAAAAATAGTGAAAGTATTCGCCTTCGGTATAGATCATTTTACCGAATCCGCCGGCTTCATAAATGATTCTGGACGAATAAGCCGAATCGCGAAAGGCACTCGTTTCGTTGAGGGCATAGATTTTTCCGCTCTTTTTAACCGCTTCCAACAGGCGTTCGGCTTCTTCCAAATTTCCCCAAACCGCGGGAACGGCGCACATGACATGCTTTCCTTTTTCCATTGCTTTGACGACGTGATTCACATGGTTTGGCGCATCGGTGGCGATGAACATGGCCTCAATCGAATCGTCTTTGACCATTTCTTCCAGCGACGGATAGGTCTTTTTACACCGGCACGCAACGGCAAGTCCGGCGCACCGGTCGGGAATTAAATCACTGACCGCGACAACTTCAACATTGGGATGATCCTGGTAACCGAACATGGCTCCGAATTTGCAGCAACCATAACCGACAATCCCGACTTTGATCTTGCGGTCACTGACCGGTTTCCAAACCTGGCCGGTATCGACTTGTGTCTGCTTTTGCTCAAAGCCTTGAATCTTCGGTTCTTCCTTGCCGTCAAGACTGCTTGTGGTCGAAAGAAGCCCGGCGCCCATGGCGGAAATTGCCATGAATGTTCTTCGCGATAAATGCTTTGCGTCCATGGAAATATTCTCCCTGATTAAGTTTTTTGAATATTCTGGTTGGTTGTGAAAATGCAATGCTTCGAGCAAGCGATTCCCCCGCCTGCTTGTCTTTTGTATCTGATTGTGTCGGCTTGTATCGAATTGTTCGAATTGTATCTGATTGCACGAAGTGTCCGTTTCCGATCGTGGTCGCGATCGGGAAAATCCGTGTTTGACCATGCCTACAGGATCAACTCCAGATTGACGAAAATCCAGACGAGATGATAAAATACCGGAGCCGCGAAACAAAGTGAATCGATGCGGTCAAGCACGCCGTTGTGACCTTCGATCAGATTACCATAGTCCTCGACGCCGCGGTCTCGCTTGATCGCGCTCATGGTTATGCTCCCGGCAAAACTCATTAAGGAAATAATGAAACCGCAAATCGCCGGCTGCCACCATTTGTCAAAAGGCGTAAAATACCAAAGACCGACCGCGACCAAAGCCGTGGTAAAGGCTCCCATAAAGACGCCTTCCCAGGTCTTGTTGGAATTAATCGCCGGAGCAATTGGCGTTTGGGGCAAAACCTGCGACCACAAATATTGGAAAATATCGGTCAACTGAACGAGTAAAACGAACACGAACAAAAGCGAAAGATTATTGCCCGACATGGTTTTTCGCGGCATTTCAGCCGGTTGTTCGGTACTCTTCGATGATACATTGCTCTTGTTCGACTCGGTCGAAGGAATCATGACCGCTTGTTCAATGGGGGCAAGAGCCCGATCTTCCAGACCACCGGCAAGGACCTCCGAGACAACAGGGGCAGGCGGGTCGCCCGGGAGATGTGTCGTTAGCAGTGCCGGAGCAAAACTCAAAGAATAAACGCAGATTAAAAGCCCGACCTGAATCTTGGCAATACGTTCAAGGAATCGTTTTGAGTCGCCACTGACCGCGATACTTGCCGGAAGAATCAAAAAAGCATAGGCCGGAATGAGAACAGAATAAACCGAATAGGCGCCAATACCAAACACGCTGCGAAACCAGTTGTCATTGATTCCGACAAGAATGAATTGCAAAGGAGTACACAAGAAGAAAACCCAAACGAGCGTTCGATGATCCGCCGGTCGCGTTGGGGTGAGTGTAATGTATTCGCGAAGAGCCCAAAAAGAGATCAAGCCGAACAGAAAGACCGTCGCGACCGTACCGACCAGAAGCGCGCAGGTCAAGGCTCCGAACAAAAGCCACCAGCCGCGAATGCGCGAACGACATGTGTCGAGTATGGCCGTGTCGATTCCAAAATCGCGATGACGACGAAGGACTTCCACTCCCGTCGACGCAAGTGTCAGCAGTAATAAAACACCGCTAATCAATATGATTGATTGATAATCCATAGCTGTTGCTTATCAGTTTGATTCCCCTTGAATTTTTCCCGGCTTGACCTTTGCCGGTTATTTTCGTTTATCCCGATTTTGTTTCCACCACTTGCGAAAAGAACCTTCCTTGGGACGCTTTGGAATCGCCCGACCCCTGGTCCATTTCCCCAAAAGCCACGGATGAACAGGTAAAAACGGGACAAAAACCATACCGAGCTTAAGCCACCACATGAGCATTCGATATCGCCACGCCGATTTCATGACGATGGCAAACCCGGTCCAGGTTGCGCGATCCAAAATCGAATTGGCCGGAGATTTTTCCCGGACCGCCTTGTGCCGCAAGCGAATCAGCTGATGAGCAATGTCAACTTTTACCGGGCAGTTCTGAGAACAGGCACCACAGAGACTCGACGCAAACGGCAGCTTGCCCGCCGTCTCAATACCAAGGAGCTGCGGTGTAAGTATGGCGCCAAGCGGGCCTGGATAAACCCAGCCGTAAGCCCAACCGCCAACTTGTCGATAAACAGGACAATTATTCATGCAAAATCCACAGCGAATGCACTGGAGTACTTTGCGATATTCGCTTTGAGCAAGAGCCTTTGTTCGGCCGTTATCGACGAGTACGAGATACATTTTTCGTCCTTCGGTCGGTCCACAAAACAGGTGTGTATAAGAGGTCAGTTTTTGACCGGTAGCGATACGCGGGAGCATATTGAGGAACAAGGGAAGGTAATCAATACTGGGCAACAGTTTTTCAATGCCCATGAGAGCGACGTGTATTGGGGGGGCCGTCGTTGAAAGGCCAATATTTCCTTCGTTTTCGACCAAACAGCAAGTTCCGGTGTCGGCAATTCCGAAATTAACGCCGGAAATACCCATATCAGCATTGACGAATTTCTGCCGCAACGTTTTTCGGGCAATCATGGTAAGTGTTTCATGCTCGGCAGTGAATGGAATCCCCAGTTTATCGGCGAACAAATGTCCAACGTCCGCGGCACTCAAATGCGTGGCGGGTGTCACAATATGAGTTGGTCGCCGCCCGGAGAGCTGAACGATGAACTCACCCAGGTCGGTTTCCAGCGCGTCAATTCCTTCGGCGGCAAAAGCGTGATTCAAGTCGAGTTCTTCGGAAACCATGGATTTGCCTTTAACGACGGTTTTCACGTTGTTGTCTTTGGCGATTCCAATAATGATTTCGTTTGCTTCCCGTGCGTCGCGGGCCCAAAGAATCGTAACACCTTTGGCGGCCAGCTTATCGGTAAACTCGGTCAGAAGCTGATCAAGA
>JAQVID010000383.1 GCA_028695865.1 Thermoguttaceae bacterium
ACAGTCTGGCCGTTATTGCTCTGAAGCTCAAGGAAGTATTCGGACTGGACGATGTAAATAAACTGCCGCTGTCGTTCGATATCGGATGGTATGAGCAGAAAGCGGTTGCCGTCCTGCTGGCTGTTCTTTCGCTTGGTTTTAAAAATCTGCGGCTTGGTCCAACGCTTCCCGCGTTTCTCTCTCCCGGAGTCGCAAAGGTTCTGATGGAGGCGTTCGACATTAAAGGAATTACAACTCCCGACGAAGATATTGACGCGATGATGGTCGGGAAATAAACACTTTATGAATCGCCCAGCGGGGAAGTTGCATTCAAACCTCCCCGCGGCATTTCATACCGAAGGAAGATAAACCTGACGTGTTCGTCAAGTGGAATCGTCTTTTTTGCGGACGTTTGGAAAATGGTCGCAAACGCCTGCTTTCGGTCTGCCAGCGGAAATGAAGAATGAATGAGTTGGCCAGCACAGCCCCCGCCCTGCGCGGATTCCTTCTGAACTAATACTCTAAAATCCCATTCGCTTGGAAAGTCTTCCCCTTTTGGTTTGATGACGATGACGTACATTCCAATATCATCCAAAGCGCTGTTTACAAATGGTGTTGCTTTCACTCAACGTGAGACATGACAGACGCTGTGATTAAATATCCAGGGTCATTCGGGATGAATGTGAAGGATTAAGGAAAGTTCTGAAAAGAGTTCTGTGTGAATGCAGAGTCCATATTGTATGGAGCAAAATCCCCGGTACAATATGTATTAAGAAGGAAGTCGTTTTATGCCGAAAACGCTCTAGGGATACGGAAGTAAATTAAACGGCATCGACGGGAATCGCTGGCGTTTGGGCAGCGGAGATATTAAGCCCATGGACGGGACGACGAACTTGGAAAACCTGTTAAAAAACTGGAGAAAAAATGGGATTGATCACATCAATCATTTTGCTGTTTATCGGTGGGGCGATCATGATTGCCGGAGGCGAGTTACTGGTCAGAGGAGCTTCACGGCTGGCCTCCCTTTTGGGTATTCCTTCGCTTGTTGTCGGATTGACAATCGTTGCCGCGTGTACAAGTGCTCCGGAACTAACGGTTTCTTTGGCTGCCATCTTTCGGGAAAATGTCGGAGTGGACGTTGCCGTTGGAAACGTTGTCGGGAGCAATATTTTCAATTTATTGTTTATTCTCGGTCTTTCAGCAATCATTTGTCCGATTCAGACTTCATCGCAATTGATTAAACGTGAGATTCCACTGCTGATTGTAATATCCCTTTTATTCTGGGGGATAAGTTGGATCACCGTCGAGACGACCGGATCGTCAACCCGGTACCATTTCCCGTGTTGGGGAGGTCTGTTGTTTTTAATCATGTTTTTGGCTTATAACATTTGGCTTGTACTGAATGTGCGAGCAACCAGGGCTGATCCGTTAAAAGACCAGATTTCACAAGAGCCAACACCCCAGCGGAAACATTCCGGCATTCGGGAGTTTTTCATCAGCATCTTGCTTTTCGCGACAGGCCTTGCGTTTTTGATTTACGGTTCCAATCAATTCATCGACGGTGCGATAGGAATCGCGAAAATCGCCGGGGTCAGTGAACTCATTATCGGACTGACGATTATCGCGGCAGGAACGTCATTACCCGAACTTGTGGTCAGTTGTATCGCGGCATTTCGTGGGAAAAACGATATCGCTATCGGTAATGTCGTTGGAAGTAATATTTTTAATCTGCTTTGCATTATTGGGGTTGTGTCGACAATAGGTGGAGGATTGAGCGTTTCGACAGAAATGATTGTTCGCGATATTCCTGTTATGGTTGTGACTGCGATACTGGGAGGGATAATTTGTATTACAGGGCATCGGGTGACCAAAGGTGAAGGTGTCCTGCTGTTTCTTTCTTACGTTGGATATGTAGCATATCTGATTATTTGTTCAACTTGACGAAAAAGTCCAATGAAGAATCGTTTCACGAATTGAACGGACTTCAGAAGCGGTCAAATGGGACACTTTGGGGATGTCGAATGTAATTGAAAAGTAAAACGAAGCATCGACGAAAATAAACAGTAATGAAGAATTTGAACAGGAAAGACATAAAAGGCTAACAATGAATCCGAAAACAACAACGCCTCAAGACGTAGTGAATCCGATTGCGATCAATATCGCGCCGTGCGGCCTGGTTTGCTCCCGCTGTGACGCCTATCGGGCCACCCAGGAGAACAGTCCGGAGAAACTCGAACTTGTTGCCGCCAGTTGGCGCAAGTTGAATTCGTGCGACGACATCAAGGCGGAATATCTGCCGTGTGACGGCTGTCTAAACGCCACGGGACGCAAGAGTTATTTCTGTGCCAATATGTGCGAAATTCGCCATTGTGTCGTCGAAAAAAAGAGGAGAAGCTGTTCGGGATGTTCGGAGTATCCCTGCGACAAGCTCAATGCGTTTCTCAAGTCGGCTCCGGAAGGACAGGCAAAAGCGATGCGAAATCTGCTCGAAGCCATCGCCGAAGTGGAACAGAATATGCACTCGATATTTTGAAAGGAAGGAAATGAGTAATATCGTCATCATAGGCGCGTCGTCCGGAATCGGTAGGGAATTGGCTTTACTGTACGGGCAGAATCCGGCGAATAACCTTGTTTTGGCCGCTCGTCGGGAACCGGAACTGCACTCGCTGGCGGCGGAGATTCAAGGTCAGACGGCTATTGAAATCCTCAATCTGGAATCGCCGGACCGAACCGAAAAGATCGACCGTCTTTTGACGCATTTTTCGACGGTGGATTTAGTGATCTACTCGTCCGGTTATGGGGAGATCAATCCCGAACTCGACTGGGAGCTCTGTCGAAAGACGTTGGATGTGAACGTCTTGGGCTTTACGGAAACGGTCAATAAGGTCTATCTCTATTTTGCCCGACAGGGACATGGACAACTTGCGGCGATCTCGTCTGTTGGTGGACTTCGCGGAATGGAAAACGACAGCGGTTATTCGGCCAGTAAATCGTATATTCTTCGGTATATGGAAGGTCTTTCGCGAAAAGCCCGTAAGGAAAAAGTCTCGCTGGCATGCACAACAATTTTGCCCGGTTTTGTCGATACGCAAATGGCCAAAGGAAACAAATTCTTTTGGATGTGTTCGCCTCAAACTGCGGCACGACAGATCGCAAACGGACTGCGTAAAAAGAGAAGATACCTGTATGTCACGAAACGTTGGCGACTGATTGCGTGGCTGTTAAATCTCATGCCCTGGTGGCTTTATGAAAGAATGTGAACAGCAGTTTATGTCGAACTTGATTACCTCTTACCAAGCCCAAGCGATAACCTTCGAACTGACCCGATGGAAGGCGGACGCGTTTAGCCGTGTTGTCGATACGCTGGCGGGCGTTCCGGTCGATCTGAATCCGCACCAGATCGACGCGGCGGTGTTTGCGCTGAATTCGCCGTTTTCCAAAGGGGGTATGTGGTCTTGTTCCATTAACGAAAAACGATATCCGACGTTGGAGGCCGGAATTCATACCGTTTTTAAATCAAGCAGCCGAAAAGTTCGGAATCAAGGGAAATCTGACAACTCTAATTCCGGAATTACTATGGCGCCTTGGCTGGAAATCAAAAGAACCCTGGTTCTTTCTCCGATGGTGTTCGATTGATGAAGTGCAATTGGTCAAACCTATTATCGATCAAGCGCCTAAAGCGATGATCGTAACCGGATTCTCTCTTACTGCGGAACACGCATCCATTTTCTGGCCCGGAAGAGCAATTTCTTTGGCTGTCTATGCCGATCTGTCGATGGACGGTGAATTGGTTCTTGATCACGAAATGCTGAGAGAACGCGGAATCATACTTGACTCGCAATCAAAACGCCAAACATGCTCCCATCAACGAAAACGAACCACCAAAATTGACATGCTGACCAGGGAATTGAAAGAATTCGTCAAAACAGCTCGGGCTCATGCGAAGGAACACTGTTCGGACGAAGACTTTCGACCACTGGAACGACCAACCCTCACAGAACTTTCTCAAAGAACCGGTATTCCCAAAAGTACAATATCCCGTTGCTTAAAAGACGAAGAAGCCACTGTCTTGCGAGTACTATGGGAACGCCTTGACGATCCGTGGGGTGTTGTGCCAAAGTGAATACCTGTCTGCCCAAAAGTATGCTTGGCACGTCTTGATCGTCATTGACCATTTCTCACGAAAGGTTCTCGGTTTCGAACTGTTTGAACGTACCTGCTCCAGCAACAGCGTCTCTTGACCAACAAAAAAACGGTGGGGGTAGCCACCGTTTTGGAGAGGATTACTTGATTGGGAATGGAGTCAATCCTGTTTATGCCAGCGGTCAGGGAGCAGATCGTAGAGAGCCTGCTCTGATGGAAGGTCCGCAAGACGATTCAAAATATCGTGAAGATACTCGAATTCGTTCAATCCGTGAAGTTTCGCGCTACGCAAGATCGTAAAAATAATCGTGCCGGTTCGACCGCCTTGTTCGCTCCCGAAAAAGAGCCAGTTCTTTC
>JAQVID010000384.1 GCA_028695865.1 Thermoguttaceae bacterium
GCAAACGCAATGGAACAAGAAATAATAATCATATGACAAAAATCGTTGTTCCACAGGTCGAAATTACCATGGAGCCGGGAACACATGGGTCAGGCCTGTTTTAAGTCGGTGTTTACACACTACAGGAGATACGCGAATTTTAAAAAGATGTTTGGCATGTCTTGGCATGACTATCTTAGGATAAAAGAATGTTGACAAGAGGATGTGAATCTGTTAGAATGCAAGTGTTGTGCCCGGCAGCGATCATTTATTGACCGTTTGACGACAGGTGGAGCGGAACCCGCTTCAGGCAATCATGGTAAAAAAGCGAATTGTGGACGTTGGTCAAGTCTGATATCAGGCCCGATTCCGTTGCCGGGTTCCCGACTTGATGAAGAAGGCAATCAAGCGACTGGGGTTGGATTCCCTTACAAGTTCCCATGGACACTCAAAAAACAAAATAGATAAAATTGTTCATTACCCATATTGCCGATATTGCGCATAACACCCCAATGCCGGCAAAATGGACCTGCCCCCATTAAAATAAAATCGGAGTGATAATATGATGAAGTGTCTTGTATGGTCGTTGTGGACAGGAGCGATTCTGTCTTTAAGCGCAACGTATTTGCTTGCGGCTGAAAACTGGAAAATGCCGGTCGCGCAGCCGGGAGAAGTCCGATTGCAAGTTCGATCAAGTGTTCCTTTTTCGACCGCGGATATGGTCAAAACGGCAACCAATCCTTTTCCGTTCGAAGGATTTAGCGGTCGAAATGATCGTCTTGTCATCGAAAGTCACAACATCAAGGTTACCGAGCTTGCCGTCGTCTGCGACAGTTCATACACAAAAACACTTCAGGAATCGTCCGAGACGTCAAGTCGCCAATTGCTGACCGCGATCGACCAAACAGTAAACGCCGCTAAAAAACACAAGATCACGTGCTTATCGCTGGACTGCACAAAAACGCAAACGGTCTTGGCCGAATTGAAACGGTTGGCCATAACGCAAGTCGTTTTCATTACAGATATAAACACTTTCGGCAAGCTCGAAAACCAATCGCTTCTTGCCTGCTTGAAGCAGACCGGAACAGGCGCTTTTCTCGTGCGTGACCTTCTGCCTCTGGTTCAAACGAAAGGGACGAGCACTCCTTGGCGGGGCCGGGAACAAGCTGCTGAAACATTTGAGCGTCAAGGCGGAATGACCATTACTTCTGCCGATTTGACCGGTAAGCCCGCGTTTCGATTCCAAGCGGATAAACGCCCAAAAATCTGTTTTCTGGTGAGTGACGACCATTATCACGCCGAAAAAATGTTTCCGCTTTACGGCGAGTATCTTATGGACCATCATGATATTTATTGCGTAACGGTAACAGGCGAAGGGGGTCCGGCGTTCCATCCGTTGGAAGAACTGGACGATGCCGATTCGCTGCTCATCTTCTTTCGCCGACTTCCGGTCCCTGCGGTCATGAAAGAAAAAATCGAGCGTCATTTGGCCCAAGGGAAAGGACTCGTCGGATTGCGAACCAGCAGTCACGCGTTCGATCCCCGCAAAGAAGTTCCTGCCGGCTATGTGATTTGGCCCGAATTTGACCACGTTGTTCAAGGCGGAAATTATCATAATCACGGTCCCAATGATGTCGGGACCGATGTCGTTACCGTGTTTGGACAAGAGAAGCATCCGCTTTTGGCTGGAATCAAGCCTGCCTGTTGGCACAGTGTCGGTTCGCTTTATTTTACTGGTCCGGTCGCGGAAGACGCGGTGATTTTGCAAGTCGGTTCGTGTCTCTTGAAAGACAAAAAGAATCCGTCGGCTCCTCTGCAACGGATATCGCAGCCGCTGACCTGGTTACGATATTACGGAGCCAATCGGGCACCCATCGCCTGTTCCTCGCTGGGGCACCCGGGGGATTTCAATGTCCCGGAAGGACGCGAACTGTTTACCCGATTGATCTTGTGGTCGATGAATCGCCCTCTGACCGGGAAGTGAAGTCGCGGTAGTATCACATCGGAGTCGTCATGAATTTCATGATTATCATTCTTGTGCTGGCGGTTGTCCAGGGAGTGTGTGAATTCCTTCCGATCAGTTCGTCAGGACATCTGCTCGTTTTGGGCGAATACTTTTTGCCCCAGGGAGCGGTTTGGGACGAATCACAACAGATTGCCTTGAGTGTTCTGCTTCATGCCGGAACACTTCTTTCGATTCTCGTCGTCTATCGCCACACGGTCGCCGATATGTTTCTGCGCAATCGGCGACTTCTGGCGTTGGTTCTTGTGGCGACCTTTCCAACCGGACTCATCGGGCTGGGCATAAAAAAATTCGCTGCCCCCATGGAGACAAGTTTACCAATGGCGGCCGTCGGATTTCTGGTGACCGCCGTCCTGCTCTTTTGTGTGATTGCGTCGGGACGACGAGCAACCGGACGAGCAACCGGACGAATAACCGGCGAGAGACCCGCGGAAAATTCAAGCAGTGTCGCCCAAGACACCCAATTTACGCCGTTTTCACACAACATTTCTTTTTACGACGCCTTTTTCATCGGTTTGATCCAGGGAATTGCGGTTCTGCCCGGCTTTTCGCGAAGCGGGCTGACGCTTGCGGCAGGCATGACACGTCGATTATCCCAAGGGGAAGCCGCGGCCTTTTCGTTTTTGATCGCGATACCTGCTCTGCTGGGTGCCATTGTGCTCGAAGTCATTCATCCTGTCGCAACAGCCGACGAAGGCGTATCGGTTTTTTTTCGTGAACACATCTTGCTTTTGTCCGTTGCGTTCCTGATCAGTTTTGCCGTGGGCGTGGTTTCACTCAAACTCCTGCTTCATTGGCTTCAGGAAGGAACATTACACTATTGGGGATATTGGCTCATTGCCATGGCTGTTCTGACGGTACTGACGATGGTTTAATATTTACTTGCTCTTGCCCAAAGTACCGTTGTAGAGCAGATCATATTCGATCTTTTTTCAAAATTGACTTGCACAAATCTGCTCATTCGATTATAATATCTTATAGGTGATTGTGAGATCATGTAAGGCCCGAAAATAATGAGAGAGAAATTATTACTTGCAACGATTATGTAAATTACGAGGTTTCGAGGAGTGTCAGGGGCAATTGTCTTTACACTTGCCCTGAATGCCCTTGGAAAGGCCGTTGACTTTTTTCTTTCTCAATGATCATAGTTTAAGGCTTTTTGAAAAAGCTGTATGAATGTTAATATATTAAGTATTTTTTGTTTTTTTCCAAAAAGGAGTTATTTGACAAGGAGCATGTTTGTTAAAACAGAGAAGGATGGTAACAGCCGTGCTTGCGGTATTATACGCAAGGCCCGTGCTTTTACTCCTGCTTGTACTTCTTGTCACAATTGCTTAATATTGATACTATTACCTGTAAATCATATTTGCTGAAGGAGAACGACTGATGAAGAACGTTATTGTTAAATTGGGGGGCGGTGGCAGCACTCGCCCATTGGGTCGCGATGGCAAGAGCGGCTTTACTCTTGTGGAACTTTTGGTCGTGATCGCGATCATCGGTATTTTGATTGCTCTTCTTCTGCCGGCAGTACAAGCGGCACGGGAAGCGGCCCGGCGGATGCAATGCTCGAACAACCTGAAACAGCTTGGACTTGCGCTTCATAACTATCACGACACGAACAACTCGTTTCCGTGTGCCCGATACGGAATTGAATACATTTCGTTGGCCAGCGCAACGCTGTCGTTTCATATGATGCTCCTTCCGTACGCGGAACATACATCGTTGTACGACGACTACATGGCCGGAAAATTCATTCGGACCTCGGACTACGGGACAGGCGAGTCGTATCCTTCGCTTACGGACGCGAGTGTGCGAAGCAAACCGGTATCTTATCTTTCGTGCCCATCGGACGGAAACTCGAAGACGCCCTATATTTACAACATTCAAAAATCAAGTTATTTGGGCAGTAGTGGGGACGCTGTTTTTGGTAATGGCGACAACAGTTCGAACTCACGAGGATTTTTCGACGGGCTTCGTTTTCAAAACGGCGCCTCCTCCGCGCAGCTTTACACGAATCCGCCCCACTGGCGCAACATGGCAGCCATACTTGATGGAACATCCAATACGATTTGCATGTCTGAAACGGTCACGGCACTAGACTCGAATCGTGATTATGTGAAATCGAACGTCGCGTACAGCGAGTCTTTTCCGAGCAGTAGTATTACGCCTGCACAATGTCAAAACGTTCGCGACGATGCTCGTCCGGGCTTTTTCAAGGCGGAATACGCGCTCACGATGTCCGGGAGCACCCAATCACGAGGTTCGATTTTCACTTGCGGACAGCCGCAAACCATGTTCTTCAACACGGTTATGCCCCCTAACTCACCCAGTTGCCGATATGCTCCCAATACCAAGGGAACTTCACGATCGGGTATCGGCAGCGCTTCCAGCGAACATTCCGGAGGCGTTCAGGCCCTTTTGGTTGACGGAAGTGTCCGTTTCGTATCGGAAACGGTCGATTGTGGAGATCAATC
>JAQVID010000385.1 GCA_028695865.1 Thermoguttaceae bacterium
ACGGCAACTTCTTTCCGGCGAGTAAATTTTTCAGTTCAATGGGATCGTCAACCAGATCACCGCGAGACAAGACGACAATCACGGGCACGTTTCGCTTTTGCAATTCGTCCACGATTCGTTGTTCGAACGGTCCCCAAACGGCATGACAATCGCCGCGGGACAAATCAACGACGAGAAGACCAATTTCGGTCCGGTCGAAGACCTGAACCGTTTTTTCAATTCGCATTTGTCCCAGGACGCCTTCGTCGTCGATTCCGGCAGTATCGATAAAGAGAACCGGACCAAGCGGCAAAAGCTCCATTGTTTTCTCGACAGGATCAGTAGTCGTTCCCGCGATATCAGAAACGATGGAAGACTTTTGACGGGTTAAAGCGTTGAGCAGGGAAGATTTGCCTGCGTTACGTCGACCGAAAATTCCCAAGTGCAATCGAAATGCTTTTGGAACCGTACTCATTGGAACATCCTTTTTATTGTACTGCCAATTCTTCAATTCGCGGTGATTCATTCCCGTTTACCTGTCGGAAAACGGGAGGTTCAGGCCGCACGACACGAAAAAGCAAACAGGCCCGTTTTTTACTACCAATTCTTCAATTCGCGGTGATTCATTCCCGTTTACCTGTCGGAAAACGGGAGGTTCAGGCCGCACGACACGAAAAAGCAAACAGGCCCGTTTACCTTTTATTGCTTCTCAGTGGAAAGATCATTCTTTCAAAAACACTCATTTGAAATCGGGGAAAAAAATTCCGATTTCCCTATTGGCCGATTCCACGGAATCAGAGGCATGAACGAGATTCTCGCGAAAACTAAGCGTGAGGTCGCCGCGAATGGTCCCGGCAGGAGCTTTGGCCCCATCGGTCGGACCAACCATTTCGCGCACAGCGGCAATAGCCCTGCGTCCGGAAAGGATCAAGGCGATCACAGGTCCGCGAGTTATATAGGCTTCGATTTCGTGATAAAAATCGCGGTCTGCCAAATCCTTATAATGTTGGCGGGCCATGTCGGGTGTCATATGGAGCAACTTCATGGTCTCAATTCGAAAACCACGTTCTTCAAAGCGGGCAATCAGGCGACCGGCGAGTCGGCGTTCCAACGCGTCGGGTTTGAGTAAAACAAGCGAGCGTTCAATGGAGTCGTTCATGAGGGCATTGCCTCCGTGGAAATTCTAAAGTTTCTTGAAAAATAAAACGGCTTACGATACATGATATGTACATTATGTACCGTGTGAAAGCGTATCCGGGAGTACTTTTCGCAGGTATTGACCGGTATCATTGTCGTCGAGGGCCGCAATTTCCTCCGGGGTTCCGCAGGCAATGATTTCACCACCGCCCCGGCCGCCTTCCGGGCCCAGATCGATAATCCAGTCGGCCGTCTTCATGACGTCCAGATTGTGTTCAATCACAATCACCGTATTTCCCAAATCGACCAGATGCGACAACACTTCAAGGAGTCGGCGAATATCGTTGGTATGCAGTCCGCAAGTCGGCTCATCAAGAACATAAAGCGTATTACCTGTTTCGACCCGGGCCAATTCGGTCGCCAATTTAATACGCTGGGCCTCGCCCCCGGAAAGCGTCGTTGACGACTGCCCGAGCGTCAAATAACCGAGCCCGACTTTTTGCAAACTCTCAAGCGGACGCAAGACCGATTGATGATTAGCGAAAAAATCGACTGCTTCGTCAATCGACATGTCGAGTACTTCAGCAATGGATTTATCTTTGTATTTGACTTCGAGTGTCTGACGATTAAAACGTTTTCCTTCGCAAACGGGACAGACCGCGTACATGTCCGGCAGGAAATGCATTTCGATCTTTCGAAGTCCTTGACCCTGACACGCTTCGCAACGGCCTCCGGCTACGTTAAAACTGAAACGCCCGGTCTTGTATCCATGACGGCGAGCGTCGCGAGAACTTGCGAAAACCTTGCGAATTTCGTCGAACAACCCGGTATACGTCGCCGGATTGCTTCGCGGTGAACGTCCGATGGGCGATTGATCAATCTGAATCAGCTTGTCGATCCGATTGGCTCCGCGAAGCCCTTTGAACGGGCCCGGATTCGGCCCGGTCGTTATTCCCAATCGTCGCGATAACGCGGGAACAAGCGTTTCATTCAAGAGTGAGCTTTTTCCTGACCCGCTCACTCCGGTCACGCAAACAAATGTTCCCAGAGGAAATGAAGCCGCAACATTCTTAAGATTGTTCGTCGTTACACCGTCAATCACAAGCATTTTCGACTTGACGATTTTTCTTCGTCTGGCCGGGACAGGAATTGATTCACGGCCCGAAAGATATTTGCCGGTGAGCGATACCCCTTCGGTCGCGACCTGCTCCGGTGTCCCTTCGGCAAGTATCATACCCCCTTGTTTACCGGCGCCCGGACCAATGTCAACGAGCCAATCGGCACTGCGCATAATCGCTTCGTCGTGTTCCACGACCAAAACGGTATTCCCCTGCTGTTGCAAGTTTCGCATGGCATCGATCAAGCGGTTGTTGTCCCGCGGATGCAGGCCGCTGGACGGTTCATCAAGTACATAACATACGCCGGTCAAGCCGCAACCGAGCCCTGTTGCAAGGCGAACCCGCTGACGCTCTCCGCCACTCAAAGAATCCGAAGGACGGTCAAGCGTAAGATAATCAAGCCCCAACCGATTCATGAAATCCAGACGCGTAAGAATCTGCTGAATAATCGGTCGGGCAAGCGCTTCCTGCTCCGGTGGGAGTACAAGTTCGGAAAACCATTTAAGCGATTCGACAACCGGAAGTGCTGTAACATCGTGAATACGAAGCTTGTTAACGGTAGCCGTTCGCGCTTCGGGCCGAATACGGGAACCTTCACAAGCTTGGCACGCAACGTCACCGCGATACAATTCCAAAAACTCTTTAATCTTTTTGCTTTTGGTTGTTTTGTATATATCGTCGAGACAGGCAATAAAGCCGGGAAAAGTTGGAATGGGCAATTCATCATCGTCTTCTGCCGAGGCCGTTCCGGGAAAGACACAAGCGGAATCGACGTTTCCCGCAAAGAAAACGTTTCGCGTTCGTTTATCCCAGGAACTCATTGGCGCAGCCGGATCGACATTCCAATCTTGAATGAACAGGTTAATTTTGTCCCAAAGAGCGGCGATCATCGGAGCAGGAAGTCCTTTGAACACGGCAATGGCATCGGCATCGCCACAGGCGCGGGTCATGTCGGGAACCAGCAGGGCCGGATCGAATCCGATACGACGTCCAGTCCCTTCACAAACGGGACAAACGCCATACGGACTATTGAAACTGAACGTTCGCGGCTCCAGTTCATTGTAATTGATTTTACATCGCGGACAACAGTAAAGCGAACTGAACAGGGATTCTTTCCAAACGGACCGGGTTGTTCCTTCAGGGGTGTGAATTCGTTCTTTCTCGTAAAGGCAGCAGACTTGCCCTTCGCTGAGCTTGAGTGTCTGCTTAATCGATTCAAGGAGTCTTGGCAGAATCCCCTCTTTGAGAACAATTCGGTCGGTGACGATTTCGATCTGATGAAACTTTTGCGGATCAAGATTGATACCGGGCGACAAATCGGTAATCGTACCGTCGATACGTGCCCGAACAAAACCGCTTTTGATCATGCGGGCAATGACGTCTTTGTGCTGGCCTTTGCGACCGCGAACAATCGGGGCAAGCAAGATGAGACGAATGCCGCTTCCAAGTTGGGCGACAATGTCGCGAATCTGTTCCGGTGTCTGTGGACGAATGGGACGACCACAATGATAACAATGCGCGATACCGACTCGCGAATAGAGCAGTCGCAAATAGTCGTAAATCTCCGTAACCGTGGCGACCGTACTGCGGGGATTTTGCGATGTTCCTCGCTGATCAATCGCAATGGTCGGTTGCAAACCTTTAATAGAATCGACATCGGGTCGTTCAAGCTGATGCAAAAATTGCCGCGAGTAGACGGAAAGACTTTCTATATATTGACGTTGTCCCTCGGCGTAAATCGTGTCGAACGCAAGCGAACTTTTACCACTGCCACTCGGACCGGTGATCACCGTAAAGCGGTTCCAGGGAATATCCAGACTGACGTTACGAAGGTTGTGAACTCTCGCGCCTTCGATTCGAATGGGCATATGAGGCGTCATGTTTTTTCGGTCCTGAAATAATTGGCGGGTATGCGATACCCGCTCACAACACCCCGGGAGTATTACCTCCAAGGGGCGAAAAACAAGGAAAATCACCACTCAATTCAACCGATCATCACAACTCAACCGATGAACGCGGCCCTACCGATAACGCGGCCCTACCGATAACGCGGCTCGACGGATAAACGCGGTTCTACCGATGAACGCGGCCCTACCGATAACGCGGCTCTACCGATGAACGCGACTCTACCGACGAACGCGGCCCTACCGACGAACGCGGCTCTACCGATAACGCGGCTCTACCGATAACGCGGCTCTACCGATAACGCGGCCCTACCGATAACGCGGCTCG
>JAQVID010000007.1 GCA_028695865.1 Thermoguttaceae bacterium
CATGTTTTCGTTGTGCTGCGATTCCCTTTTCGGGAAAAAGTTTAATAAACTTCGGGGCGTTCGCGATCATGTAATCAAGAACGGCCTGAAGATCACGCTGTTCGTAAAGCAAATCGGTACTTACGGTCATTTTTTAATCTCCTTACGGCTTTTGAATCACTGGAGCGTTGGCGATCATTTCGGCGATATTGCCTTCTTTTTGTGCGGCTGCGAACTTTTCGGTTCTGTTGTCAAGTCCGGCATTGCCGGAAGAGGAATTGCCTCCAGCGGAAACAGGAAGCCAATGTGGGCTTTGTTTAATCTCGTTTGTCACAAAGTCCGCAAGTCTTTTTCCGTCGCTTGAGTACAAAAGCCCGTCCACTTCATCAACCTTGATTTGGCTTGCAAGTCGCTCGACGTCGCGAAACGCTTCCGGTCGAACGCCAAGCTTCGTTGCTTCTTCCACAAGAGCCTTTTTGATTGTCATTTCACGATCACGGCTTTTGAACTTTTCTAGTTCTTCTCGAAGCGGACCGTTTTCCTTTTCTAGTTTCTCGGCTCGTGCTTTCGCTTCGGCAATTTCGGTTGCAAGCTTTTGGGCTTTTTCCCGAAGTTCAGCCGGATTGATCCCGTTGAGTTCTGTAATGAGCGATTCCTTTTGCGAAACCGTGTTTTTCAATTCTTCGGCTGCACGTTCGGCTTCCTGGGCTCGCTGACGATACTTCTTGTTCGATTCGATTTCTTTGTCAAGTCTTGCTTGAAGCTCGCTAGAATCGGTCTTTGGCTCTGGAATGAAGTATTCTCCACTTTCGTTCTTTACCTGCGATTTAATCGCGTCCAACAACTCTTCCAATGATTTGTAATGTTTGAACATTTTGTTTGTTTTTAATAAACCTCTTCGGTCGGCTGACCTCCAAAATGGCGTTCCGGTCGCGGCTTTGTGCCGCATCCCTCCTTGTGAAAAGCCTCAGATTTCAAGTGTGAAACATTGGTGAAAGCGTTCTCGTATGGAGCGTTTTACCTTTCGTACACGGAAAGGTTATTAAACCAGGCCGGAACATTTCGGCTTGTCGGAAAAGACTTTCCCCGACAACCGTGTTATATACTGCAACCAAGAATAAGTAAAGATACAAAAACAGGTCGATATGTTTCAGCGTGTTTCAACCTGTTTCAGCGTGTTTCAACGAGTTCACAAAAATTTCAGATTTTTTTCGATTTTAGAATCTTTTTAGATGAATTTCGACGGCAAGATCGAATTCGCTCCGATCTACTCGAACGATCTGCCCGGAGCGGAATTTGCGAATCTTCCAATCGCGGAGAAGGCGGTAAGCGGTTGTTCGAGATACTTTGAGAATAGTCATAACATCTTTTATCGTCATGAGTTCAACGCGTGCTGGCTCCTGCTTCGCTTCCTGCTGCATGTCGGTACCTCCGTTGGTTGTGATTCAATACTCAATCTTTTCTTTTGGATCATCGATGTAATCCGGATACTTAAAGGCGTCTCTTATCTTACAGCGCTGGTTTCCAACACCCCATGCGTTTTCGTCAATGACGTTTTCAAGTTTGTTCATTTGTTCAAGGTAAATATCCCAGCTGAATTCTTCATCATTTTGCGACTTTGTCGCGGTATCATACTTTTCAAATTCGATAATTGCCTTTTTGAGTTTTCGCACATGCTTCATGGCATAAATCGCACGAAGATCGGCTTCTTTAAGTGGGGTCATTGAAATGCTCCTTTCAAAGTGTTCATAGCAAACGCTATTGCTGACGCTTGAAGTACTTCCTGAAATACGCCGAAAGAAAGTTTCCCAGCCGATTTTATTGCTGCATTCCAGACTGTCGAGTTTCTTGCGTTATCGAGGAAGTCATGTCCACACCAAGTCAAACCGTCAAAACAGTATCCGTCTTGATCAATAAGTCGAAAGGTTGCCAAGCCGCGTTCAGCGATAAGTTTTGCATGTTGTTGAACGATGTTCTGATTCTGTTCATGAAGATGTAACGAGTCTATTGACACAAACAAGCTTCCATCGCATTTCTCTTCAATGAAAAGAAGTATCTCACGAATAAGTTCCATGTTTCGTTTCATTGGTCAGTACCCTTTATCTTTCCGGTATTACTCTACCAATTCAAAGTCAGGCACTTCCGGTAAGCAATGCCATAACGGTACGGAATAGTCGTCATGTTCCAGCCATTTCTCTATTCCATCCCATTTCTTTGTCTTGGCATCATATTTTGTTACCGCCATGTCGGTTCTTTCTTCCGGGTTAACCTGAACGAGAATAAGAACGGGTTCGCCTGGTTCCGGGTAACGTCCAACTTTCACATCCATATCAGGAGTAGGAATCCATCCGTTGAGCCGGACTTTCATAATCGGTTTACGTCTCCGTATCATTCATGACTCCTTTCGGGCACCGGAGGAAGCGGCATCCAATGAGAAAAAGTTCCTATGTCAAAAAAATAGTCCCGTAAAAGAGATACTTTCCACAAAAAAGGATACCCATAATTATCCATTTTCGGATTTATGACCCTTTGACAAACAAACTGTCCGTCTGGACAGTAAGCCAATACGGGAATATTGCATTTTGGCAACCTATCTTTAATACTGATCCATTCGCTCATTGTTTACTCCATCTTCTAACGTCTCACGGTCCTAACGCGATACAACGTCTACCACCATCACTGGTAGTAAATTGGTAACCGTTGGAAGTTCATCTCCATGTTCTTCACGGTACATCTACAAATATTCTATTGCTACATCA
Source organism: Thermoguttaceae bacterium (assembly GCA_028695865.1). GTDB lineage: Bacteria > Planctomycetota > Planctomycetia > Pirellulales > Thermoguttaceae > JAUNBG01. The sequence continues at coordinate 2,739 of JAQVID010000007.1, forward strand.
TACAGTTCTTTTAACTCGTCAACGTTCTTCCCGGTTTTTTTATGTACCCAATGACCATCTTCTGTGACCGTTACGAATTCGGGGGCATTCCCATTTGCTTTTCTTTTTTCGGTTCTGTACCACCATGAAATATCAGGCCCAATGTACTCCGCTTCGAACTCTCCGATTTCCGGATGTTTTGTACGGACCCATTCCAAAAAACCATCAGCAAGAAATTTTGCAGGTGAATGGTAAATATTGTATTTTTGGACAATAGCATACCCTTCCGAACCACATTCAAGTTTTTCTACCTCTTTTAATAGGTCATAAAACTTCAGATTCAAACCTGAATCGTGCCCCTTGTCTTCATGGTCTAGACTAAGTCCCCACATGCCACCAGTTGTAAGGATAATATATTTCCCCCCCTGGGTGATTTTATATAACTTGGATTCCCTCATCTTCAATCTCCTTTTATTGCTTCAGGCAGTTCATCATGCCATTAAACCATTCAGGACATTTCTCAATAACTTCTTCTGGTCGTTCTATCATTTCAGTAAAAAACATCGTTAATAGCTCCTTGCCCTCTTCTCCACCTGTTCCATAATCTTTCAATGCATATTTCCCTTTATAATCATCAAATAGGTGGATAGTAGCCTCTCGATAATATTCATCCGTCCCCCGTATCCTTCTTTTTATATTTCGCGTTCCATCTGGTTGCGTAGTTATCTGTTCATAAAAAAGAGCTATTCGGCTTCGTAGTTCAGGATATTTAGATTCTAATGCATGAGTAAGCTCATGGGTTACTACAGAAGTTTTTTCTCTCTCATTTCCCCAGCCACTAAGGACTATTATATTTTTATTATTATCACGCTTTGTATTCAGTTTGACTGAACGATATCCACGATCAACAATACCGTAAATCTCATGTTCTTCTATTGCTGTAGTTGCATCATACCCCATAGAGTCTGCTATTCTTCCAAAAAATTCCTTTCCCTTTTTAAAACATTCTTGATATTCAGTTGGTTGATGATCAAGAATTCTTGCTCTTGCCGATGTTGGAATACGAAAAACAGTATTCTCTCTTTTAATGTCATACCATCTAGGCGTTCCTCCTGGTGTTGGTTTTAATGGTATAAATCGTTCATTACTCATCTGTTCCGTTGCAAGTCTTTCGCGATTTTTGCTGTTTGGGTTTAAGTCAGGCCATATTGTATCAAACATATTATCTCTATGTCTATCTAAAAGCTCCTTCTGAATGAGTTCGTAGCGTTCTTTTTTATTATCTTTTTCATCATTTTTTTCCTGCTCTGTTAAACTGTTATCATCATCGATCCGTTGGCATTCTGCTTTTAATTCATCTTCAAGCCTTGTTTTCTCTTGGTCGTAAATTGCCTGTTTATCTGCAAATTTCCGTTTGAAGTCATCAACGGTCAGAATCGGATTTTTCAGTTTTAGTTCTGTTGCCGTTCTTCCAAGTGGTTTGGAAACTGAATTCGCTTGCGAACTACCATTATTATACTCCGAACCTTCCGTATCTCCAGTAGAATTCACGGAAGAACTTTAATTATTTTGTAATTCTTCCAATGGAACTAAATATCCTGAATCGGGATTGACCAAGTTCTCGAACTTGAGTTTTCCTTCCTTGTAAAGCTCGAAACGCTTTTCACCAAGCCAACTTCGTTGAAAATCTTCCGGTTGGCTTTCCAGGTAATCTTTGAACGTCGTACTGGCCGGAACGTGATTCCATGAAGCACCCCTTCCTCCGTTATTAGCGTCGTAAATTTCTTGCTCTTTGTAATAATACTTGTCTCTGGTTGAAGCGGCAAGATCATCCCATTTCTTTCCCGGATGGTTCGCTTCGTACCGTTCCTTTGCCTTCTGAACAAAATCTTCGGATGCTGCGGCTCGATCCGTTGTGTCTTCAATTATGTTTCCGTCTCTATCCCGAAGTTCGATATAGGGAATCAATGTCGAACGACAGTTAGGGTGTAATGGCGGTCTCTTTACCTGATCCCGTTCATTGTTTCGCCATATCTTGCCATCGAGCGAAGCACAAACGAAACTCGTTCTTCCATCTAATGTTGCGAGGAACTGAATGCCGTCGATCACGTCTTCGTTTTCATCTAGTGTTGCAAGCCGTGCTTCGTTTGCCACACCGTTCGTAATAGTTCTGGCAATCATGGAAGCGGAACTTCGCGAAACGTTTAAAACACCATCTTTATACCCATTTGCTTTTGTTCCACGAATAATATCAATTACCTTTTGAGGCGTAATTCCGTTATTAACTGCTTGCTGAATTGCGGAAACGATTCGATATTTATCTCTTTCCTTCCAACTGTCGAGCCAATTCGCAATCGATCTTCCTTGAAACGGTTGAAATTGAATAATATCGTCAACCCGCTTTTTACTTAATGGTTTGACTTGCTTTTTTGTTATATTCTTACAGTAATTTGCCGCTTGCTTCGCTGAAGATTTCGCAACACCTTTTTCGTACTTGACAATCACATTTTTTGCATTCTCAATTGCCTTCTTGCGAATCGCGTAAACCTGATCACATAGGGCCTTAAGTCGCTTCATCGATTCCTCAAGTGACTTGCCGTTAAACGGTTTGGCAAGCCCTTTGCGAATCGTATCAAGCAATTCGCGATCCGAAGCATCAAGCGTCTTAATCATCTCTTTCGAAATCGAGTTTGCAACGCCTTGAAGCTTTGTTTGAAATTCGACCAATGCTTTTATATCGCCAATCATTCGATATTTACCTTTTGCGATTCATTATCTTCAAAACTGGTAAGTGTGTTTGGAAGTGATTTTTCGAGTATTGCGTAAAGATTCGCTTTCGACAGAAGTGGCATTCCGCCATCTGCCATTGCGTTCACGGAAAGAAGCGATACAACACTTTGAAGTTGGAAGTCACTTGACAAATAGCTTGTATCGGCTTTGTACGATATCCGTTCACCCGCTTCTTCGAACGTTGCTCCAGCCCACATGGAAGCATAAATAAGCTGCTCTTCAATCGCCCTGGCTCCGGTTTGATCAATCGTGGCAATCATAGCCGTTCCCGATGCAGTCCGAAGCTGCAATGCGTCTCCCGAAGAATTCGCTCCCGCTCCATCGAGAAGCTCTCGAATTGAAGTATTCCGAAGAGCCTGTTTCATTTCTGCCTTCGCGTTACGAAGTTCCGAAAGTCCGGACCCGTTTGTTTCCATGAGAGATGCAGAAACAGGAAGTCCGCTTTGCGATTGAAACCAAAGCATGTTCCCGAGTTTAATCGATTTGTCTTCCGGCTTTTTCGCGTTCGAAACAACCAGCGTTGGACTTGCGAAATTCCAAAGTGCCTTTTTGTATAATGAGTCAATCTGATATACCCCCATAGTAATATCAGCAACATCGGAAAAAGGAGGATCCTCATATTCGTTTATCCCAAGTCGCGAAACGTTGCAAACGGTAAACGGAATGAAATCAAGCCGCTTTTGCTTGAAGATCGGATAGACAACTTTCCCGTTTGGATTATTGAAATCGAATCGGCTCCAATCACCAACAGCGTTCGATCCATCGAGTACCGCATGATAAAAATCTCCGTTTGCGTCAAGCCCGAGAACGCGATACCTGGTTTCTGTCATCCACTGCTTTGAAACCTTATTGAATACCCGTGTTGACTCATCAAGTAAAACCCAATCAAGGCAACTTTTACCATTAAAGCCGGTCTTGATATTCCCGTCTAAAATCTTTTGCGGGGTATACTCGGTAATCTTAAATTGCGGATTAAGCCCGTTTGAATCGGCGATAACATCAAGCAAAAGACCATATCGACCGTAAAGCACCTGATTAAAATTAAGACGCTGTTTTAATCCGATTAAGCCATCGTTGTACGCATTGCCATAAACATCAATTGCCGAAACCTCTGGCGGACTCTCGTTATTATCTTTTATACCAAAAGCAACTTTCGCAGTATTCTTCTGAAGAATCCCGACAATATCGTTTACCGCTGGCCGAAAAAGGTTTTCGAACGTCGCGTACTTTTTGCGAAACGCATATTCCGAATTATCCAATTTCGCTTCCAGCTCTTCTTTTTCCGAAGCTGATGGAGGAAGATAAGCGAACGAATGCTGTCCGAACTTTACCGCTGGCGTTCCCAAATACGCATCACGAACGAAATCCCAAATCGGTTCAAGCCTGTTATAATGAAGATTCATATTTTTCCCTTTGTTTTATAAAAACGAAAACTTGCCAACCATCACATCGGTATCATCGGCCAATTCGGTTAAAGCCCATACAAGGGCATCCATGCGGTCTGGCGAAGATTCCGAAGTGTCACCTGTATAACTTGTAAGTTCGTCTTCAAGCTCGTTCAGTTCGCCCACATGATGTACCAATCCCTGTTCGTACAAAGCCGCAATTGGTTCGGCTCGAACGATCTTCCCCCGCGTTGCGTGAACGGCATGGATCGGAAGGTTAGCATTGATTTGCCGCAATACGGAAGTAACCAAATCTCCACCCTGATTCACTTCGGCAACAACCCGATCCGCTTGATACTTCTCGAAAACGGCATGAACAACGCGAGCCCATTCCGAAGGCGTTCCGGAAAGCGATACATCATCCAAAACATAATAATGGCTTCTTCCATCGAACTTGCGCTTCTTTCCTGCAATAACGATTCCGGTTAAATCGCTTTGTTCGGATGCGGTAACCGCCGGATCAACTCCAACAACAATACGTTCCAAATCGGCTGGAGCTGAAAGAGCTCGAAACGGATCGATCATTGTTGTACGCTTCCAAAGCGCGTTTTCATTATCATCGGTAAATTCACCGAGGCAAAAACGCTTATACGAATCACCTTTCAGGTTCGCAAGAATATCAAGATAAGAAGAAGAAACATTCTCCGCGTTATCTGCCGGATTCATCTTCATCGAAACATACTGTTCCGGATTGGCAATTGCAACCTTGTTCGGTGTTTGATATAAAACGAATACTTTGTATACCCAGTGATGTTTTCGCGGTGGATTGCAATCGTAAAAGAAACGATTCCGCCAACCGGTAACCTTTTGTGCAATACGCGTTTTCGCAACCTCCACCGACTGATAAGGAATTTGCGAAACTTCATTGAAATAGATCAAGCCGTATTCCTTGCCAAGAATCTTTTCAACTCGATCTTTATCATCAAGCCCACCGAACCATATCTCCGATCCGTTGTCAAAACGACAAACATAATCCGATTTATTAAGGAACCGATCAATCATTGACATACCGAATCGCGTTTTAAGAACTCGCGGAAAAGTATCCATAAACACGGACTCGCGAACATCTTTGAGGTGCCTCCGAAGAATCGCAACGCGAAGCCCAGGAAAGCGTAATGCTGCCAAAACGCAAAGCGAAACAAGTACGAACGTTTTACCTGATCGCGAACCGCCATAAAGCAACGTATGCTGGGCACGGCTTTTCGCAATCAAATCAATCGCGTTTCGTTGTGCAAGCGTAAAGGCAAACTTACTCATTTACAACCTCTCGATCATCAACAAACCCCGATTCCTCAAGCGTTAGTACAACCGGTTCCGCTTTTACGTTGACTTCGGAAATCTGCTTAAACCCTTCCTGCCCGCCAAGCATATCGATAGCTTTCGAAACAGCCCACTTGTCGCCTCGCATAACCGCTGCTGAGAACTGAACAATTGCCGAATGAAGAATTTGATCATTCCGCTGTATTATTCTTTCGGCGATAGCTTCTTTAAATGCGTCGCTCTTAATCCATTCGTAATATGTTTCTCTGCTTATACCGGTTTTTTCACAGGCTTTTGTCACATGTCCAAAAACTTCAACAAATGCTTTTATAAATTTTACTTGTTTCATCGAAAGTTTTTTGTCAGATTTTGTCAGATTTTTACTCATCGGCAGGAACCTCCGGCAAAAGGTTGTCAATCGATTGATCCAGCTTTTGTGTTGCGGCTTTGGGGTCGCCTTTGACAAAGACAAGGACATTCTCATGGGTTTGGGTAAGTTGTTTTGTTGTTTCGAACGCTTTGATTTCAGGATTTCCTTTGGTAAAGACCAAAACATTCTGGTGAGATTTTCCGAGTTTTTGCGATGTGGAAAATTGTCCTCCTGCCCGAAGGCCAAGCGTGGCCCCCGAGGTGATTAGAATTGCCTCGTTGTAATAATTTAATCCTGCCTCGGTGAACGCATGAATTGTATCTGGAACGAACGCCTGATAAAAACCGCTCTTGTTTCGTATTTCGCCAACAACAAAAACAGCAAACGAATCCTTTTTGAGTTTACGACAGGCCTTTGCAACGACCTCCCTGTAAGCGTCTTTAAATTCCCAAAAAGGTAACGTACTTAAATCTTTTGGATTGTTTGAGTATTGTTCAAGATCGCCGTATGGTGGGCAAGAAAGAATAAAATCGAATTCTTCCAGAGTGAGTTTATCAATATTGCGTGAATCATCTTCGATCCAGATTGGTAGCTTGAACTCATTCACGTTTAAATCTGTTGTCCCGCTGAACTGTTGAGCTGTTTCCCGATTCGCGGCAACCTGCGAAGGCGATAAATCGATCCCGGTATAAGCACGGCCCAGGAAGGACGATATCATACCGCGAACGGAGCCGCCGGCAAACGGATCGAGAATAGTACCATTCGGAGGACAAAACCACTGTATGAGCAGTTCGCAAAGAACGGGATCAAATACCGAAGTACCTCCTTGCGTAATTCCATGCTTTTTTGCAAGCTGGTTCATTCCTCCGATGAGATCACCATCACGGCCGGTTTCGCTTCGGAGTATCTTTTGCCAAATCTTCTTTCGTTCCTGCCATATTCCGGTTCGTGCATCGAGTACCGAGAACGGAGGAAACAGGAAGCGTTCTGAAAGTGAACTCTTGTTCGCTTCATATTCTTCGCGTTGCGATTTCGCGGTTCCGAAGATCGATTCAAGCCAAGCATCATCAATTCCGAGGCTTTCGAGAATGTCTTGCTGTTCGAACAAATCGCCAAGCATGGAATCAAGCTTTTCTTTATCCCATTGTCCGGAAACTTTGTTGAGTGCAAGGTTACATGCTTTTTCTGTATTGGTATCAAAGTCAACAACAATAACATCGATTTCGCGAGCCCCCTGATCTTTAAGAATTTTGAACCGTTGATGCCCGCCGATAATATTGCCCGAACGCTTATTCCAAACGATTGGATCGATATAGCCAAAATTCAATATCGATTGTTTCAATGCCTGATATTCCGGATCGGATTGCTTTAAATCTTTTCGCGGATTATACGCGGCGCTTTTAATCTTTTTAATTGCAACTTTTTGAATATCCATAAAGTCGATTCCTCCTTTTTGTATTATAACAAAAAAGGTGGAATCGGCGACATGCTTTTTTATTGCAAAGTAAAATAGATGGCACTCGTGCCAAAGTTTTCAAGATTCTTGATTTTTTTCAACTGTCTTTTTTCGGTTTCCGCATTTTGGGCAAACATACTCCCGAATGCGAAGTCGTGTGTAAGTTCTCGTATGTTTTACCTTCAAGCGTGTTCCGCAATGCAAGCATTTTATGAAAGCTTTCATTTCTTTGGCTCCTTCATTTCGTTGTACTTATCAATCTCAATATGTGCGTTACGTGTCTTCTTTGATACTTCAAGTATTTGCTTTACTATCTGAGTCAATTCCTCGGCGAACTGAATGGGAGTTCCTTTTAGGAATGGAATTTTTTCATCGTGACATCGTGTGTAACAAAGGTATCTTGCGATATCATCAAGCACGCAATGAAGCGAACACCAACCTTTATACCAATGCTTACAACGTTTCTCATTGCCATTACATACATAAGGCCAATCGACAAGATTCAGGTATTCATCTGAGTACCCGCAATTCGGACATTCGTTCGTGCTCATGTGGCATTGCGACCGATCATTTTCCATCTGAGTTTCCTTTCTTGGAGTAAACCGCAGTAAACTGCGCGCCTATATACTCATAAACGAGTGAGAGAGATTTGCGCGGTTTAGTCGGTTTACTCTCTTTTTTTTAATAATATACTATAAAATACGGTGTTTTCTTGCAATAGTAAACCGCTTTTTGCCGCGCGGTTTACTGCGGTTTACTGCGGTTTACTCCCAAATTTCATTCAAAACAGGGTCAAAAAGGTTACTTTTTCATGAGTAAACCGCTTTTTTGCGCGGTTTACTGCGGTTTACTTTCGGTTTTCAATTGCGGAATTTCCGCAGTTGAACTTGTTTTACGTCAATCGATACCCGATGTTCGGCTTGCATGCTCCTTCCTTTTGCCTTACTTCGAAGATGATCTTCTTTTGTGCTTCCAGTTCTTTCAACGTTTCTTCGAATGTGCGTGGATCGATCCTAAACTTGCGTTTAAAAACCCATTTTGGAATTAACTCCATGGCTCCTTTTTTTTCGTGCCATTTTGCGAGTATTCGTAAAGCTTCCTTGCAATATGCGTCGAACTGATTCTTGGCTGCGTAAGTATCGGCAAAATAAAGTTGTCGCCTTACCAAAGCATCCACAAGCGATATTGCCCATTTCGCACCAGATTCGGATATCATCGGGTATTGAGCGTTTTCGCTTGCTGCGTAAAGCATTGCAAGTTTGATTGCGTTTTCATTCGCTCTTCCCCAGACGCTGCATGTTGATTCATCTCCATCGGCTTTAGCTGATCTCCATTCGTAATCGGTATAATCAAGCCATTCATCAAGTACATGCGTGGCTTCGTCTGTTTGATCAATCACCTGCGGAACAGGCGAAAATGCTGCCATATTGCCTTGCTGCATAACCGGATGACATTTGCACCACCATTTAGCGGTATCAATCAAGCGTTGTGGCATTTCGGTTAGTGCTTTCGGTCTCTTGTTGCGAACACGATCCGAGGAATCGAAAATCATAAGCCTTGCAAAAAGTCCACCCTGAAGCATTTGCCCGTTGAACGACTGATAATAACTGTCTGGTGGAGCGGTTCCGAATATTGTTAAATGAGGTTGATCAATTGCTGGAAGATCGACATTCCCGGACCGTTTTCGAACCGGATAAAACGAATTTGACGAAGTGTACATTGTAAGTAATGTTGCCATTAAATTGTTCGTGTAAACTTCCTTCCCTAATGCGATATTCCTGAAGATCGAATCGAACTCATCGCTTTGAAACAAAACGTTCATGCGTGAAGCAAGCATATCCTGAATTCCTTCGCCTGATACAAATTTATCACCAAGATTATCAAGTTGATTGATTGCATGTAATATTTTGGTATTCAATTTTCGCGGATGATCTTTCCCGCTTGACGAACCAGCTAAGGCAACAAGGTAAAGATTGGTTCGGAGGTCGGTAATCGAACGAACCTTCCTTCCGCATAGAAACGATTGCATCGCAAGTGCTCCGCAGAACGCGGCTCCGCTCGTGTATACGGGTGCTGATTCGCGGCAAAAATCGATCAACTCCCCCACGAAGCCTGGGCAGTATAACATCTCAACAGGAATCGTTGGAGGTGCATTAAGCGAAGCCTGTTTTGGAATATCCTCTATTACGTTTATGGTTCCTTGCAATTGTTTTTGGTGATTCTCTAAAAGTTCCGAAAGTTCGGAATCGGAAATAGGTTCCGCGTGCTGTAGGCCTTTTTCCGCGAGATATCCGCGTTCGTGCTTGGATGATTGATATCGCAATGCTTGTTCCGCTTTCCGGTTGAACTCGTTAAATTCCGCTTGATCCGATAAATCCCAAGGTGGTTCGCAACGTGCGTTAAATTCCTCGAGAAGTGGCCAACCTTGGACCTTATCAAGCCCGAATCCAAAAAATATTGCATTGCATACGCGGAGAAGTTGACGATGTCCATTACTTCCTTGAACCGCCGGTTCCATGCAAGATAAATACTGTCTGCAATGTTCAACTACTGAATGTGCTGCTTCGGCATTATATATATTGGCAAACGAAGTTGGTTGTTGAACTGGTGCTCCGTCTATGGTTCGCGGAACACATTCCTGTTTTCCTTTTTGCGGAAAAGCATCAATCCACGCTTGAGGAAGCTCTGGAAGCGTTTCCACACTTCCTAGCGGAAGCCCGAATCGGTAAGCGATTCCGCTTCCGTTTACGCTCGGTGGTGCAACGATGTATTGGTTGCCAACCTGAATATCAATTTCGGTTTTACGCCCGAATACGGTTATTTTTTTGCTTCCTAGTAGTGGTGCGTTTGGTCGTTTAAAAAACAGGTGGTACCCGCCTGAACCGGTTATCGCAAACGGACTTGAAGGAAGTTCTCCAAGCCGTTCAATTAGCATTTTCATGTCATCGCACCCATTCCCATCCTTTACGTCGACATCAATAACAAGCATGTTGCTGCACTTAATACCAATATTGGCATCCGGCTGGCTGCTCCACCAGCTTGTTATTATATCCGCGTTACTTGTTGCGTTATTACATCCGTTTGGCACAAGTCGCGTTATCGGCTTTTTCCCGTGCGGAACGCATGGGAATACCTCATACCCCAAAGCTGCATACCCGAGAGCTGCTGTTAAATATTGATTCATTGTAATGCTTATTAAAAAGGAATATCTGAAATACAAAGAAAAGCTTCGCAACCACCGGAAATAATCTCACTCTTTTTGTACAGGCAAAAACCATCGTACTGGTGCACACAATCCCAGCAGTTATTGTTATTACAAGTTTGCCGTTCCTCCGGTTTTGGCTTTTCACCCAGAACATAGCGAATAATCGTATCGAACTTTTTGCCTGAAACTTGCCGAACGGTTATCTGTTTCGTTTCAGCTAACGCTCCCGAACTTGCGATAGTAACCGCTTCGGCGGCTGAAACCGGAATCGGTTCATCGGTTCGCTCCGTCCACCATCGGTGAAATTTTCCCAATGCAAAACCTTCATGCTCCGGACAAACCCATTCGTTTTTATATCTCCATGGTGAAATTTGATATTTGACTCGCATTGTATGGGGTGCATCCGGATCATCTTTTTTTGTGTGTTCGTAATATTGCACGTCCTGAACTTCGTAGTCGGTATCAGTAATTTCACCTGAGAGAATACCGCTTTCGTCGCTATGCGATTCGATTGAGCTTTTTTCCGGTTCGTGAAACTCGAATCCGCATTCCGGACAAGCTCGGCAACCGGCAAAAACAACAAGCCCGCATTCCGGACAATCTTTTTGCGGAGCTGATCCGTTCACTTGATTGCGTGTCTTTACTTCGATTGCGTCAACCGGTCCATGGCGGAATATGTTCCCGCCAAAATCAAGAACCAAACAGTCACTTTTTCCCGGTGCGATCCGAAACCCTCGGCCAACCATTTGATAATACAACCCAGGGGAGGCGGTTGGTCGAAGCAATCCGATACAATCAACATTGGGTGCATCGAATCCTGTCGTAAGCACGTTAACATTAACAAGGAATCGAAGCGGTTCTTCCAAGTCTCCGAACAAATTAACAGATTTGCATTTCCCCGTAAAACGATTGAGTATTCCTTCCCGTTCAACAGCGGGAGTTTTCCCGGTTACCAACCCGCATTCTTGCGAGGAAATCTTTTCGATCATTGCTTTGATGTTTCGCGCATGATCAACGCTCGAGGCGAATAGCAAAACCGAATTTCTCCCTTCCGCTTTTTTAAGGATTTCACGGCATGCTGAAGCAACATTATCTTCACGGTTCATTAAATGATCAACTTCTTCCGCAACGTATTCACCACCGCGAACATGGAGCGAATCGAAGTCGATTTTATTCGCCGAAACCTTGGTACGAAGTGGGGAAAGATATCCTTGTGCAATTAAATCTTTTACCCCGACATCAAAACAAATATCGTTAAGCAGATTGTCTTCACCGCAAACCATACCGGTACGCATTCGGTACGGAGTTGCGGTTAAACCAACGAGTCGAACTTTCGGATTGATCAAAAGTTCGGTTTTTAATAGTTGTCTATATCTCCCTTCCCCTTCCGGTGGAATCAAATGGCATTCATCAACGATAATGAGATCAAACCGATCAAGTTCGCAAGCACGATTGTACACAGACTGGATGCCTGCAACGATAACCGGTTCACTGGTATCTCGAGATTTTAATCCGGCTGAATAGATACCAACCGGAACATCAGGGCAAATCGTGTGAAGCTTATCGGCTGATTGCTGAAGCAATTCCTTCACATGTGCAAGTACAAGCACCCTTCCACCCCAACGCACGCAATCCCGGCAAATACTCGCTAGAACGGGAGTTTTGCCACCTCCCGTTGGAATCACCACGCACGGATTCCCCGGGTTTTCCGATAGGTATTGATAAACAGCATTCACCGCCGATTGCTGATAAGGTCTAAGTTCCATTGTTACTATCCCTTTACATTATTTCATTCCGGTTCTGGCATTTTATGTGGTGGAAGGAACGGAACGCAGAACGTTCCAACGAACGTTGAACCCTTGTACAAAGTCAGATTCGTATCATCCAAATGACCGTACTCCGTTACAATACCGTTTTCCGAAAGAAAGTCGTAAGCTTCGTTGATCTTCTGTTGGAACATGGATCGAAGCTTCTCAATCTCCTTCTTCGAAAGTTCTTTTTCTGGTTTCCGAAACCAATCGAGCGGAGTTGAAGAACCTTTTCCAACTGCTCCAGGTGGAGAATTGAAGGAAGGGCTGGAACTGGTTCGAGTTGGCAACTTCCTTCGCTTTCCATCTTTTCCTATTCGAGCTTCTTGTTCAACTGGTAAACTTTTCCAGTTAAAATCATCCTGATCTTTATTTTTATCCAACTGGTAAACTTTTCCAGTTCCATCTTTTCCTATTCGAGCTTCTTGTTCAACTGGTAAACTTTTCCAGTTAAAATCATCCTGATCTTTATTTTTATCCAACTGGTAAACTTTTCCAGTTGTTTTTCTAATTGCAGAAACAGTCGGATGACTTACCCCCACCCAATCCGCAATTGCTCGATCGGAAAGTTCCTTTCCGCGAGGATGTTCCAAAGCTTTCTGAACCGCTTTTCGCTTGTCTTCGTTTGTTCTTTGGATTCCGTGTTCCTGGTTGGCCGCAATCGCAAACCATAGGGCATCTTCCAATGTACCCGGTCTCCATCGCACCATAACTGTTTGATAATCCCCTTCATCGGCAACTTTTTTGTAAGCGGCAAGCCGATGGAAACCATCATACAAATAGAGCAACCCTGAGGCAGTGTCTTTTATCGCTTCAAGCGGCGGGAACTTGTATGACATGCCGTTGCGGATCAAATTGCAATAATCCTCAATGGCATCTTCATCCATCGCCACACGCGTTTGCAGCTCATCCAGAACGGTAAGGTCTTCGGGGTTCATTTCTTCAATCTTTCCTTCTCCTTCCTGCTCAAGAAGTGGTTCCGGCGTTTTAGTAGTTTCTGTTGTCGTATTGGCATTTTGTTTTGTTTTGTTATATATGCAACTGTTTTCCTTTGGCTCATTTTCCGACAACGGAATTGCGCCTTTGAACATTCCAATTTGTTCGTTTACAACTCGATCAAGGTCTTGCTGCGCTTCAGCTTGTGTCTTTCTCCACTCAAGAGATTTTATTCCGTGCGGAGTATCGTACCCCCCTTCTTTTCCCCGGGTTGGCTTTTTTGAAAACGCCTTGAACGCGTTCGGACCGATCCCGGAACGAACAAAAGCAATGCGTCCATCTTTAAGTTTGTATTGTGTCATTACTGAATCCTTTCGCAAACGCGTTTACAAGCGTTGTGTATAAGTTGTTAGTTTTGCCAAGATGAATAATCGCAAAAATGATTTTGCACCTGATACGTAATATCAGGAATTCCTGCATAGTAAGCACCTACAACCTGAGGAACGCTGTTCCGCGTTGCAAGAAGTAAGGTTACACCGTATTCTCCGCAAAGATCAGCGATATCAATTAGCCGAACATCATACGAAACAGGAACCAGCATTCGTGCTGGATCAATTACTACCACAAACACAGGATCATCCGTTTTGTATAGCATTTTAAACGCTGCATCAAGTTCATCTTTGGGGATGTTAATAAGATCATATAACGCTGCAACGCAAGCACCCCATCGGTCTTTGCCAGGTTGCGAATCAAGGTGCAATCGCAGGTGTTCCAGATCGTAAACATAACCGAACGTGTTTGCATATTTATTATCAGTAAAGTCGTTCATTATAAAAGCCTTTCTTTTCATTTATTATATTAAAATACAACCGGTGGTGGATCGGAATCAATCGGTTTATAATCGGGAGCAACAGAGCAAAACGTTCCGTTCTCCACCTGTTTCAGTTCTTCCTGTAACTTTTGTTCGAACTGATCGAGCCGTTCATCAATTTCATCAAATGTCATTTTCGGTATCCTGTTCCAAAAGGTTGTTAAGCAATCCAGGGAGATCATCAAGTCGAACGATCACAACCCATGCTTTGCGGTTCGAACGGTGGCAAACAACGGGGATTTCGTTTGCTCCGGAATCCCGAGTTGCTTGATCCATCGCTGCGTAAAGGTTGAGCCGCTCGGTACGTTTACACTCGATATGGATCCCCGGAAGACTGGTTACTACGTCTGGGGATTCCGGCGAACCGGAGAACTGCTGACCTCTTCGGGCGGTACAGCCGAAAACCCGCACAAGCTCGTGCGCGAGTTCTCGTTCTCCGGCTGCTCCTTTGTTACGTGAATTGATTTTACTCTTACTCATCGTGTAATCGGTGCCATCCAGGAAGGTCTTGGAGCGTTTGTGTAATCAACGGAAGCGGTTTGCATTGGTTGCTGCATTGGCTGTTGTGGAACCGGCTGAAACTGATCCACATGCGGTGCTGGCTGTTGTGGTGAGTATTGCTCTGCGTTCTGCGGTGCTGGTTGCTTCGTACCATCAAGAGGCAAAAAATCTTTGATAACGTTCGTAAGTCCGTACTCGTTCTTTTGATCCACAATTGCAACCTTAACCTTGAGCATTTTACCATGAAGATACGAAGTATCTTTCGTTGTATCGGGTAGCCCGCAAGCAAGAATGCAACGCTTGATTTCGGCTCTCCCGATGTTCTGGGCTGTTTCGCTCGGATTGAACAGATTGAAGTTGTGCCAAAGTTTTCTGCCATTGAAGCTTTTATCAACAATGGTAAATTCAATCTTTACATAGGAACCATTGCGTTTCTGGTTCTGCTTCGCTTCGCTCCCGGTAATCTGAACGGTATAAATACCGTTGGGAATCGGATCGAAGTTCGTGGTTTGCGTTTCATCAATTTGTCTTAGATCAAATCCTAATTCTGCCATAGTTAAATTCCTTTTCCTTTTCTGTTTCTATTTGTGAAACTGTTGTAAAGTGCCGTTTGATACGCTCGCCAATCAAGCGGTATTTCCTCCGGCAAATTGTATCTGTTCTTGGCCACAAAATTGTTTTGCCCAACGGTTCGAAGGATCCGTTCGTTCCCGTTGGATTCCTCCCGAGCTGCTCCAAATCTTCGCGTGGCAAGGAAGATTGCATCAGCCCATTCCTTTGTAATGTCATTTGTAAGCTTGTTCAGCCGTGGCGAAAAACGATCAAAGCCGCTTGCTTCAGGATCGTTGTACTTTTCTATTTTCGCGTGAGCGAGAAGAACAATCCCCATTTCCTTGTTATCTCGAAGCCAATCGAGTTTCTGAAGTACCTCGAAGTAAATCTCCGCTGCATAGCGATACCCTTTTGAATACCCACCATCGACTTTTTCAAGCCCATCACATTTATACTTTTCGCACAAGTACTTATGAGTGCGAATCTCAAGCCAATCAGCGGAATCAATAACAAGGTTTTTATACTGATGGTCTTCTTGCATTAAAGCGTTTAGCTGATCCTCAAACATCTGGTAAGATGTTGCAACGGGGAATTTCACGCAATCGATCATTCCCAAGCCGTCTTCGGTTTGGATAAAAATCGCTCCCGGTGCTGAAGCGGCAAACGTTGATTTGCCGATCCCCTCGGTTCCATAAATAAAAAGCCTCGGCGGCTTTGGTGAAATCCCTGTAATGACCTGTTCAAGCATGATATTCATCCTTTTTTATAACGTTGCAAGGTATTGATTCGCAACTCGTTCACCGTTTTTGTAATCGTACCAACGCGGGAGAAAATCCATTTCGATAGTATTGATTGCATCTTCGATGGTATTGTTCGAAAGCTCGTACAACCCGCAGCGGTATGGAGCCGATGTTTCGGCTGCGATAATGGAGCATGGTGGAACCACCCCGGTTTTGTCGCGAATGATTTTTGCGTAAAATGCAAGCTGATAAACATACCCGAACTGGCGGCATTTATACTGGAACAAATCACGACCGAAGCTATCGGAAATCGGGGTTGAGCAAGTCTTGAAATCGATCAAGCCATACGTTTCGTTGTAACAATCAATCCTTCCTTTCAACTTAGCTTCAGGATCGTAAATAACCGATTCGAACACAGCTTCAGCTCCAGTTCCGAGTGCTGCAAAAAATCGATCAAAACCAGAATCGGTAATTGCCTTTTTTACTTCGCAGCAGGTAATAAGTTGCTCTTCCGTGCAAGCAATTTTTCCTTGCTTCTCAAATTCCGCTTTCGCGGCATCGTATGCCTTCCCGCTTTTGTACGGTTCCCCTGTTTTTTCGTTTTTAGGTGGCAGGAACTGCGAGTACCGGCTACAGAACTGATCGCTTTCAAGTACCATACAGTGAATCATTGTTCCAAGTTTCATCGCTTCTGTTTCTTCATATCCCTGATCCGGATTGATCGCGAACCACCGCGGATCATCCAAAAAGCGTTTTAAGGTTGACCAGTTAAGCGCTTCAAGTGCTCGGTAATCTCCACTTGCTTGTTCATTCACAATCGGCAATTGCTCAATCTTCGGAACCCCATATTGCCAAGCCGTTTTGCGTATTGGAACATTTCTCTGCGTAAGCTCGCCTGA